>NZ_JBMLSD010000375.1:5427-18216 GCF_049240685.1 Flectobacillus sp. | reverse complement strand
ATAAGGTAAATAGGCATAATCTTTTCTTTTATTCGTAAAAAACAAACAGGCACAAGACACCAGCTCTAAAAGTACTGATACCTTGTGCCTGTCCTCTGTTTGACTAAGTATTATTTACAATAAGTCTCCAAAGCTGACTTTGCATCAGGATAACCCAAACGGTTGGCTTGTTTAAGATTCATACAACTTGCGTCAGAGTTACCCAATTTTTGGTAGGCCAGCCCCAAGCCATAATACGCTTTTGCGAACTGAGCGTCAATTTTGACAGCTTCTGTAAAATCCTTAATGGCATCTTCTAATTCAGCACTTTGGTATTTGATATTTCCACGATTATACAAAGCGTTTGTATCCTTTGGATCTAGCTCAAGTGCTTTATCAAAATCGCGAATTGCTTCGTCTGCTTTCTGTAAAGCTGCTTCGATAATGCCTCGCTTTACATACAATTCGGCTTCTTTAGGTGCAAGTTCAATTGCCTTAGAGCAATCTTCATAAGCGCCTTGCCAGTTGGATTGTTCCATTTTGATTGAGGCACGATTAAAAAACGGTTTGTAATTACTAGCGTCTAATTTGATAGCTTGCTCGTAATCCAATAGAGCATTGGTGTAATCTTTCAATTCGAAATATGCAGCACCACGCATATTGAAAGCTGCGGCACTTTGGGCATCTTTATCAATGGCTTGATTGAGATATTCGATAGCTTCTTTGGCTTTCCCTTTTTGTAATTCTCCCTTTGCTTTTTCTAAAAAAGCCTCCGCCGAACCTGTACAAGCAGTCATCCAACCCATCAAAACAGGAAAAATCATCGACAAAGCGATTTTTTTTATTACTTTTTTTTTCATCGTAATATGTTATTTAAAAATCTGGTAATCAAATCGTAATAAAAACATTAGCGACTTATACTCAATTTTTGATAGAAATTTTTTAACAAATTTGCTACCTAGGTTTTGAAAAAACAACAAAACCTGCCATATTTGCACTGGCAAATTACCAGCTCCCTCCGAATCCCCCAGGTCTTGATCGAAGCAAGGGTAGGTTGGTTGAGCGGTGAATTTGCCATTTTTTTTTGCCCTTTCTTGAAGTAATCTCTGCAACTGTTCTATACTGTTATAGATAAATCAAAATATTCCTTCTTTTCTTGCCAGCTTTTTATAATTTTGTACTCGGAAAGCTTTATCCCTTACTCTCATGCCAGAGGGTAGCCAAAAATCATAATCAAAAACAGCTATGAAGTTTTTTATTGACACAGCCAATCTCAAAGAAATCCAAGAAGCACAGGATTTAGGCGTATTAGACGGTGTAACTACCAACCCTTCATTGATGGCCAAAGAAGGTATCAGTGGTAAAAACAACGTGTTGAAACATTACAAAGCTATCTGCGAGATCGTAGACGGTGACGTTTCAGCAGAAGTTATTGCGACAGATTTCGAAGGTATGATTCGTGAAGGCGAAGAATTAGCTGAATTGGATGATAAAATCGTTGTGAAAATCCCAATGATTAAAGATGGTGTGAAAGCACTTCGTTATTTTTCAGAAAAAGGTATCAAAACGAACTGTACTTTGATTTTCTCAGCAGGTCAAGCGTTATTGGCTGCTAAAGCTGGGGCATCTTATGTATCTCCTTTTATCGGTCGTTTGGATGACATTTCTTTCGATGGTATCGAACTTATCGAACAAATCCGTACAATTTATGATAACTACGGTTTCGATACTGAAATCCTTGCGGCATCGGTACGTCACCCTATTCATATCATCAAATGTGCTGAAATCGGTGCCGATGTAATGACTGGTCCTTTGTCTGCTATCACTGCGTTGTTGAAACACCCATTGACAGATATCGGTTTGGAGAAATTCTTGTCAGACCACGCTAAAACAAATGCTTAATCTTTAAAAGCATTTTGATTTTATACTTTCAGAGAGGATAGGCTATGGTCTATCCTTTTTGTTTTTCTGACCATTTAACAGATAAGCCTCAACAAATAGGCCAATCAAAACGGCTTTTTTGTATATTTGAAAATCAAACCAAATCAACCCGTTTATGTTCAACGCAGAACCTGTAGTATCCTTACAGAATGCTTTTATCTATCAGAACGACAGAATCGTTTTGAACGATGTGAATTTTACAATCAACAAAGGTGAATTTGTCTTTTTAATTGGTCGTACAGGTAGTGGCAAAAGCTCCCTACTCAAAACCTTATATGCCGATTTGTGGCTGCAACAGGGTTCGGCTAAAGTTGCAGGATACCAAATCGAAACTATGAAACTTTCTGAACGCCCCTTTTTACGCCGTAAAATTGGCGTTGTGTTTCAGGACTTTCAGTTGTTCATGGACAGAAATGTAAATGAAAATTTAATGTGGGTACTAGAAGCTACAGGTTGGACAGACCGTGCCAAAATGAAAGCCCGCATTGCTGAAGTACTCATGCAAGTAGGATTGGCCTCTGCTAAAGATAAAATGCCGCATCAACTTTCGGGTGGTGAACAACAGAGGGTCGTAATTGCCAGAGCCTTATTGAACGAACCCCAAATCCTATTTGCCGACGAACCTACAGGTAATCTCGACCCTGAAGTTTCGGCTCAGATTTTGCAACTTTTCAAGGATATTAATAAAGCAGGTACTGCTATTTTGATGGCTACTCACGACTTTGACATGATTCGCCAATTTCCAGCTCGTATTCTCAAATGCGACAATGGTTATGTCAAATCAGATGATTTATAGTCATTTTTTAATTGAGAGATTAGAGAAGGAGTGATTATTTTTAATCTATATTTTCTAGTACAGACGCAAAGCATTGCGTCTATAAAAAGTTATTATTTGAAATATAGTATCGAAAAAAGCGTTCGAAAATAATTTTTCGAACGCTTTTTTGATACACTTTGGAAAATATCCTAAATGTTAAAATTAGGAATGACTCTTGTTTTTGATATCACCTCGAATAAGTAGCCAAAAAAGTTCATTATTATTATGTCTGCCAACAAATAACTGATTTACTAATAACTGTACTACTTATTTTGCCGTCAAATACACAAAGGGAATGATACATTCCTCCAACGAAACTCCTCCATGCTGGAAGGTATTGCGGTAATGACTCACATAATGATTATAATTGTTTGGATACGCAAAGAAATAATCTTCCATAGTGAACACATACGTTGTAGACACATTGATTTTTGGAAGGAAGAATCTTTCTGGTTTACGACAAATCAACACGTGGTCATCTGAATCCCAGTTTAAGTTTCGGCCTTGCTTATATCTCAAGTTGGTATTTACAGAACGGTCACCAACAATCTTAACAGGGTTTTGTACACGAATCATACCGTGGTCGGTAGTAATAATCAAACGGCCTTTTTTCTCAGAAATCTTTTTGACTAAATCAAATAAAGGCGAGTGAGTAAACCAACTAGCTGTGATACTCCGATATCCCGATTCATCTGGTGCCAATTCCTTAATCATGGCCATGTCGGTACGCGCATGCGACAGCATATCCACAAAGTTATACACAATCACATTCAAATTATTTTGCATCAAGCGATTGAAATTATCAACTAAAGCTTTCCCTTGATTGTTGTGAATAACTTTATTGTAAGAAGTCTTAAAACTTAAGCGACTTTTGCGCAATTGTTCTTGTAAGAAAAATTCCTCATGTTGGTTAAAACCCTCCTCATCTTCATTGTCGCCAAGGTCCTGCACCCAATGTTTTGGGTATTGTTTTTCAATTTCTGAAGGCATCATCCCCGCAAATATGGCATTACGAGCATAGGCTGTTGTTGTAGGAAGAATAGAATAGTACGAGCTCTCCTCTTCTACAGTGAAGTAATCCTGAATTAATCCTTCCAAGATTTTCCATTGGTCATAACGCAAGTTATCAATCAATAAGAAAAATAGAGGAGAGCCATCATTTACTAAAGGAAAAACCTTTTTACGCATTAATTGATGCGACATCAGCGGTTTGTCGGCACGAGGGTCGTTCAACCAATCCTCATAGTTTTCTTCAATGAATCTTGAAAAGTTTGAATTAGCTTCTGACTTTTGCATATTCAACACTTCTGCCATTGATTTATTTTCAGTACGGTCGATTTCTAACTCCCAGAATAGCAATTTTTTATAAATTTCTGCCCATTCTTCGTGATTGATACGATCTTGGTACTGCATAGCCAATTGGCGGAATTCTTGTTGATAAGAAATATTGGTTTTTTCTTCTTCCAAACGTTTTTTATCAAGAATCTTTTTTACAGAAAGTAAAATCTGATTCGGATTGAGCGGCTTAATCAGATAATCGGCAATTTTTGACCCGATAGCCTCTTCCATGATATGTTCTTCTTCAGATTTGGTAATCATGATTACAGGCAAATTGGGCTTCATCTGCTTGATTTGAGGCAAAACCTCCAAGCCTGTCATCCCAGGCATATTTTCATCAAGAAAAACTACATCAAATTTTCCTTTCTCTACCTCTTCTAGTGCGTCAGCACCCGAGTTTACAGGTGTAACATCATAACCTTTGCTCTGTAAAAACATGATGTAGGGCTTCAACAAGTCGATTTCATCGTCTGCCCAAAGTATTTGGTATTGCATATTGTTTGTCTCTAGGATTGTTTCTATAAAGATAGTAACGGCAAGCAAAAGTTTATTGTTGCCTGTTCTAAATTGTATAAAAGGTTTTTAACTTTTTTTAACGTATAACCTGAAAGTATTCATGATGATAGGCTATTGGAAAAGAACTTTAAACTATAAAGGATTTGGGATTTCTGAATTCGGAAATAAAGTAAAACGCTTCTATTTTTTATAAAATATCAGGAAAAAGTGGTGTAAATTCCCCAAATCCAACATCAGAAATACAAAATTGATAACTTTTAGTATCTTTCGGACACCATTAAATCACATTTTCAAATCTCAAAATTACTAAAATACCCACCTTATTTGTGCTTTTACATCGCTCCTATGTGGAACGGGTATTTCGTCGAGGCCACTCCCGACGGTTTCTTGACCAAGATAGTCAGTTCTTGACCATCTCAGCCAAATTGTAAGGTTTTTATTTACATCATACGACAAAACACTGTAATAGCGCCAACCTCGGCCATTGTAAGCAGGAAATGAAAAGGCGTATTGAACATCTTGCTCATAGGTATACTGCCGATTGTCGTAATCCTGTGTCGAAAAGTATGCTACTCGTGCTGCCAATGACCAAGCACCTCTACTCCATTTAGCATCTTGCGATACCGCCCACCCATAGGTCGGATTTTGTAGCTTATACTTAAATATACTCCCAGAAATTCTGGATTGTATCGAAAGGTGATTGGCAAACTTGTTGGTGTAATAACCATTAAAAGTCCAACGATAGCGAGGAATTACTTCAGTAATAGTTCGAGTTTTAGTTTTATTATTTTCAATATAGGTTTCTTTCCAACTGAAATTTTCTTCTTTGTTTTCCATCCTCAATTGCCCCGAAATTCTTGAGATTTTTGAAGGCTGATAATTTAGTTTGAGTAAGGCCTCAAAGCCCTGTGTTTGAGGCAAATCTACTAAATATTTGTACCATGGAAAATAGAAATAATCAAAATAGGCAGTCCATTGCCAACGACGGCTCGGCATAAACTTTAGCCCCCAATAAATGCCAGTTTCATTAATATTTCGGGTGTTTTCTGAAAAGGCATTGCCATAAAAAGAATGAAAATTAGGGGTAAACTTTCGAAAAAGTAGTGACATATCCCAACGGCGACTAAGACTCCCCAATACCCCAAATACTGATCCGATGCCTCCGCTACTTGAGCGAGTAATTTCACCAAAAACTTGGGCAAATGACAATGTATAATTATAGTAAAAACTCAGCAAAAGATTTTGAGTACCTGCGAACTCATATTGATTATACGTTTTGTTGGCTTTTAATAATGGCTTATCGAAAGTAGTGTATTGAAGTAGTATTCCTACGCGTGAAAGCTCTGATTGATAGCTAATTCCACCTCCTAGATTAGATTCTAACAGAGCTTTTTTGTCTGCTATCTCCGAGGCAGTTCTATGAAAACCAGAGGTTTGAAGGGAGGATACGCTCACTACACCTAGCGAATCGGGTGCAAGCTGATTGGCATCTCTTAAAATACGAGAGATAAAGCCAAGTCCTTGCCATTTATGCCATTGAAAATGAGTGAGAACGCCTCTAAAAAAACCAGATTCAAGTGAAGAAGTATACGGACGGCCTCCCAAGGTTGGTTTGCGTGTAAACAAAATCGTCTCGGCACTTTTCCCTAAACTAAACCCTCCACCTGTAGCTACTCCTTGTCCCATTTGGAGTTGATAATCTCCTACGACAAGATTTTTCAGGATACCTTTATTTTGTACTTGTATATGAAATGAGGTAAAATCAGTCCAATTACTCTCTCCCTCGTCTTTTTCAATAGTAAAACCAATACTTAAGTTCTTGGGGTTTGCATATTTGTATCGGAGTAAACTTTTGATGGGGCTATCTGCATATCGTACAGTAGACGTGTTAGTTGGTGGAGTAAAGCCCTTTTTTTCTTCCAAGGTTTGGCTAAAGCGTACTAAAAGCCAACTTTTGGCTAAGCTCAAATCACGCCCGATAGAACTAACCTCCTGACTACAAGTAACAAAAGGTGCTAGTTTTTTTAATACATCTAGCGTAAAGGATGGAATAGACTGTAATTCATAAATAGAGATAAATGGACCGAAGGATTGTCGGTAATCAAAAAAAGCCTTTAGTTGAGCCGTTGACAAGATACCAAGACCCGAAAGAGACTCATAATCCAGACGATTGATATCGAGAGGATTAGATTGAATTTGAAGCCAATTTTCAAAAGTTTCCTCAGAAACTCCTTCGACTGAAGTACCCAAGATATCTTCGTTAGATACCTGTGCTTGTAACTTAGGCATCATAATGCCTAAAATAAGGAGTAAAATTACTTGTTTCATGGTGTAGACTCATTTTATAGAACACAAAAGGGTTCTTTTAGGAGTAGTTTTCTGAAACAAATATACTATTTTACTCAAAAAAAAAGCGAGATTACTCTCGCTTTTAATGATTTTGAAACTTTCTACTTACAATTTCAAGAAAGTCATTTGCTTCTTCGGCAGCCATTACCCAATTAAATTTAGGCGCAAGTACTTTATTCATAATATTTTTTGCTTCCAGATATGAGCTACACTTATCCAAATCTTCGATTGCACGTGTATAAGCATTGACATCACCTTCAAAAAGCTTACCCGTAAAAATAAACTTTTGGTTTAGGCTAATTGCATCAGCAATACTTTTGATTTGACGATTAAAGGCTAAATCAGACAAAGCTGTACCTTGGCCAATTACTTCTTTTCTTAGTAAATCATTTACCGTTGGTAGTTCGTCTGAAAATGTATCATTCAACTTTGAAGGAATTCGAATATCAGCAGGAGTACCCTCCTTATCTATTTGTGCCTGAATAGCTGCCACCGTAGGAAGAGGGTCGTGGTCTTCGTCGGGTATTGGTGCCGAAACTACCTTTGAAGATGTTATGATTTCATCATCATTTTCGTGCTCAACATCAAAAAAAGATTGTGTTAATCGAGGGCTAGCAACATTCACAGTATCAACAGTTGCCTGTTTCTTATAAAAATCATCACGTCTGAAAGGCAAGGTGGCGCTTAACATTTCCAAATACTTATCTGGATTTTCAAAATCATGATGATTAGCAAGTTCATTTAACCAACCGAGGGCAGTTGTAACATACACCTGTTTTTCTTCGCCTATTTTATCTTTAAGCCCCTTAGCAAACACGCCATTGATTTTAGTATATTTTGCTAGCGTAATCACCCGATCTTTTGTTAAGGTAAACTCTGGAGATTCTCTCACAAAATCATCAAAGTATTTGCTTGGGTCAAGGAGTAGACCAATCGTATTTTTTACGGCATCTACCAAAAGTGGCTCAAAATGTTCTCTACTGACCGAGATATGATGAGAAACAGTATTCATATAAGCCTGCAAGGCGGCTTTTACCTCCTCATTTTCAAAATCAAAATAAGGGCTTTTGAAAGATTCAGTATCAGATTTCCAAGTTTCGTACAAATCCCCAATCACAAATGTATTTACTTGAGCTACGTTGCTCAACTTCATAATTTGTTGACCTGAAATTGTATTATTTCTATTAAAAAAGTCGTCACAAACTTTGGCAGCATACTGTTTAGCGTATCGTTCTATTGCCTGAAAGTCTAACTTCATATTTTTATGGTTTGGGTTGAAACTTTTGGTTATGAATGTACGAAAGTAAAAAGATAAAAAAGGAATCTTCCCGTGAAAAGTAAATTAACTAACACTAAGAACGCAAATATTACACCAAAGATTATTCTGATGAATGAATAAAAAAAATAAATCGGCACGATTCACCGGGAAACTTTTCAATTTGGGTTTTCCTAGCAATCTCAACACTCAAGATACTCAAAAATTGTATTCTTCGAATATTGACAAATCAAGCGATTGACCACAAACTATCCGAACTCGCAGCCGAAGTATATCAAGACAAAAACGGCCTAAGCAAGAAAATTCGTGCTTAGGCCGTTTTCGAGAAACCTTTCGGTTTATTAACTTATTTCTAGCTTTTCACAAGCCTTCATAGCGGCAGTTTGTTCTGCCTTTTTCTTCGAATAACCCTGCCCTACTGCAAACGAATCGTCGTCAACATAAATGGTAGCAGTAAATTCTTTATTATGTTTGGCACCTTCTTCCGAGATATCAAATCTAATTTGTTTACCCTCTCGTTGCGCCCATTCTATCACTAGTGACTTGAAGTTAGGGTTGTTTGACACAACGGTATCGATATCAAAATGCTGAGTAAGTATAGATTTTACGATAAACTTACGGGTAAATTGAAATCCTTTATCAAGATAAATAGCCCCAATCAATGCTTCTAGGGCATCGCCATACATTGATGTACGAGCTAGGACTGTTCGACGATTTCCATCGTATTCAACCAATTTATCAAGACCAATTTTACGAGCAACCACATTCAATGACTCTCGGCTTACCATTCTAGAGCGAATTTCTGTCAAAAAGCCTTCATCTTTAAACGGAAATTTTTTGAAGAGGTACTCAGCAGTAATCATTCCTAAAACCGAGTCTCCCAAAAATTCAAGTCGTTCGTTCGATTCTTTATATCCTTTTGCCACCGTTTCCTTAGACACTGAGGAGTGCATAAAGGCCAATCTGTACAGCATAATATTGGAAGGCTTTTGACCAATGATATGTTCTACAGCTTTCTTTAGCTTTTTGTCTTTGGGGTCGCTGGAAAAAAATTCTAAAATGGGTGACAACATATATTCGAAACAAAATCAAACTTGCAAACTTTTGACAAAAGTACATGGGTACATATCTCATCAAAAGTTTGCAATATTTATCAGATTAGATTTTTCTAAAAATAACTGTGGCATTATGTCCACCAAATCCAAAACCATTACTCAGCACTACATCAATTTTGCGAGCCTGTGCTTGATTTAAGGTAAGGTTCAAACGATTATCTACACTAGGGTCTTCTGTAAAGTGGTTGATTGTCGGAGGAACGATTTGATGTTGCATAGCCAAAATAGACGCAACAGCTTCTACCGCACCTGCGCCACCCAACAAGTGACCAGTCATCGACTTTGTAGAGCTTATGTTTAAATTGTAAGCATGCTCGCCAAACAATTCTACAATAGCTTTCAACTCCTGAGGGTCGCCAAGCGGTGTGGATGTACCGTGAGTATTGATATAATCAACTTCCTCTGGCTTGATATTGGCATCCTCTAGGGCATCTTGCATTGATAACAAAGCACCATAACCTTCTGGGTGAGGAGCCGTAATGTGGTAAGCATCAGAAGAGAAGCCTCCACCAATCATTTCAGCATAAATTTTAGCTCCACGAGCAACTGCGTGCTCATATTCTTCCAAAATCAATGCTCCAGAACCTTCACCTACTACAAAACCATCACGATCTTTGTCGTAAGGGCGAGAAGCGGTTTTTGGATCATCGTTACGCTCAGACATGGCGCGCAAAGCCGTAAAACCACCAACCGAAGCAATCGTCACAGGCGCTTCAGAACCACCCGTAACACAAGCCTTCAAACGACCTAATCGGATATAGTTGAAAGCATCGATAATTGCATTATTGGCAGACGAACAAGCCGACACTGTAACGTAATTTACACCACGAAAACCATGACGAATAGAAATAACTCCAGAAGCGGAGTCGGCAATCATTTTAGGAATAAAGAATGGATTGAATTTAGGAGTGCCATCGCCTTTCGCAAAGTTGAAGCATTCATCTTCAAAAGTACGAAGCCCGCCGATACCTGAGCCCCAAATAACTCCGATTTTATTTTTATCAACTTTTTCTAAATCTAAGCCCGAATCCTTGATAGCTTCGTCAGACGCAACGATTGCATACTGAGCAAAAGCATCCATTTTACGCGCTTCTTGACGTGGAATGAAGTTGCTAACATCAAAATTCTTAATCTCGCAAGCGAAGCGAGTACGAAACTTCTCAGCATCAAATTTAGTGATATAATCACTACCACTAACACCATTTTTGAGACCTTCCCAATACTCTGGTGCTGTGTTTCCGATAGGAGTCAACGCTCCTATACCAGTAACTACTACTCGTTTAAAGCTCATGTGGCGAAGTTGAGTTTCAGGTTTTATTAAAAGTGAAGATATTGTTAGGCGCTTTTGGTGCAAAATTCACCTTGAGAAAAGTATCTTGAGAGAGATAAATTTTCAATGGCCTTGTTCACTCGAATTTCAAATATAGATGATTTTATAAATCAAATGAAGAATTATATGAATTAAGTTATAAAATCTCGCAGACTATTTGTTGACAAAAGGTTTGGAGATGGTACTTAATTACGCCTTTCAAATAAAAATGTGCTAATCTGAACAATGGTTTAGTAAAAATTACTAAATCACTCTCAAATTAGCACATATTGAAAAGTCAATTACTTAGCATGTTCTTCGAGATATGCAATAGCATGACCAACGGTTTGAATGTTTTCAGCTTGGTCATCTGGAATTGTTACGTTGAATTCTTTTTCGAATTCCATAATCAATTCTACAGTATCCAAAGAGTCTGCACCCAAATCGTTTGTGAATGAAGCCTCTGGAGTTACTTCTGCTGCGTCAACGCCTAATTTCTCGACGATAATGCTTTTTACTTTTTCTGCAATTTCTGCCATTTTTAGAACGATTTTTGGTTAGAAAAACGGTGCAAAGATGAAGATTAAAAATTAGATTGTCAAAATTTTTTTCCGACAGATAGTTATAATCTTAGAATGTTTTAGACTTTTCTTAGAAAGTATAAAATAATTCTTTTGCCAACTCGTTTTTCAAACCCATTTTAAAGGGAATTTTATATTTAGCCCACAAATTTAGACCTTTTTTGCTATTCTTGGAGGTCTGAAGAGTGTTAATTTTTTATATTAAAAACAAAGTGAAGCCGCTCCCAACAAACCAGCGTCGTTACCTAAGGTAGCACGTTTGATGGTTAAATCACTAGCGTGATACTTGGTCAACCATTGATTTAGCTTGCGTTTCATACTTGGCAAAATGTAATCGAAGGATGCCGACAAACCACCTCCTATCAAAATCAGATTGATATCGAGGATAGCCACTAAGTGGCAAAGGTTTTCGCCCAACAACTCTCCTACTCTTTCAAAAACTTGTAGTGCAAGTTTGTCATTTTCGGCCGCAGCTGCCACCAAACCCGTTGTCGAGATAGAACCATCATCAGGCAATTGTGTTTCGCCAGTGTATTCTCTTCTCATATTGTTGGCCAAATCTAATAACTCGTTTTTACCGATATTGCGTTCAAGCACTTTACCATTGGCAGATGGCGTATGACCTGGCTCCATGGCATTTCCACGACCTCCCGTAAATACTTTTTTACCAATAATAGCAGCACCACCAACACCTGTACCCAAAGTGATAAAAATATAACTTTCGTCGATACGTTCTTCTCCAAAATAAAACTCCCCTAATGCTGCTGCATTGGCATCGTTTTCAAGATAGAAGTTTACTCCTACAAATTTCTTCTCAAGCAAGTCTACCAATGGTACACGGTCTAGCTCAGGAATAGCCGTAATCTCGATTGGAGTACGACGAGTAGAATCAATCATACCTGGCAAACCAATACCTACCTTCTTGATATGCTTGTGGTCAAGTAATTGAAGGGCAATAGCCTCGGCAAGGCGGTCTTCGAAATGACCCGATTTGCGCCAGCTAACAGTATCGTGACTGTAAAAATTTGAAATCTGACCAGTTTCAGAGTTAACGATACCCATTTTTACGTTCGTTCCTCCGATGTCAATACCTAAATAATCTGCTGCAGCCATCTAGTAAAATTGTAAGTTTTAAAGTTATATGTATGATTAGTAATTGGGATTACAGTATATTAAAATTTTTTCAAAATTACAGAAAAGTTTGTTTTTTCTATATTATCGCGAAATATTATATAGGTTTCTTGCGTGTATTTAATACTAAATCAGTCATTTATTACATAACTGCCAATATCTATTTTGAAGAATAGGCAATTTATTACGCAATAAGCTGTAGGCTGTAGGCATTAAGCAGTAAGCTATAGCAAAAATGCGCTTTCTTTTAAAATGATAATGACCTTTTGTCTACAGTTTTAGGCAATAAGCTGTAGGCTGTAGGCAGTAAGCTATAGCAAGAATGCGCTTTCTTTTAAAATGATAATGACCTGTGCTTGCCTAAAGTTTTAGGCAATAGGCCGTAGGCATTAAGCAGTAAGCTATAGCAAAAATGCGCTTTCTTTTAAAATGATAAT
>NZ_JBMLSD010000375.1:0-5327 GCF_049240685.1 Flectobacillus sp. | reverse complement strand
GTAGGCATTAAGCAGTAAGCTATAGCAAAAATGCGCTTTCTTTTAAAATGATAATAACCTGTGCTTGCCTAAAGCCTAACGCTTACAGCCTAAAGCCTACAGCTTACAGCCTAACATCATTAATGTTACACAATTTTTAAATTTTTCAGTTGTTCCACAATTTCAAATACTGCGGGGCACACTTTGGTATTCTCTAAGGTTAATTTCATAATACCAGACATATTTTTCCGGTCGGTATGCGGATACTCCCTACAGGCTCGAGGGCGTACTTCGTATATAGAACAATAATTATCGGCTCCCAAAAACGTGCATGGCGAACTGTTTAACACATAGTCATTGTCTTTGTCAAGATGTAAGTACTTGTCGATGAGCTGAGCTGGTCGAATCCTTAGATGCTTAGCAATTCTTTCAATATCATTATCCGTAAAAATGGGGCTTGTTGTTTTACAACAATTGGCGCAAGCCAAACAATCTATTTCTTCAAAAACCTTCTCATGAAGAGGATGAAACATTTCATCAAGATTCTTGACTTTTTTTGTTCTGATTCGTTCAAATAATTTCTTATTTTCTGGATACTTATTTAAAGAAGCATCTCTAAATTCTTTGATGGTTTCTTGATTATATGGCATTTTCAAAAAAGTTATCTTACAATTGCAATCTTCCCCATTAATGTCTGATTGCCTTCATCGGTACTTGTCATAACATAATAAATTCCAGAGGGCACTTTTCCTCCTGTGGCGTACTGCCCATTCCAAACGGCTCTTGAACCATTGGCTTTGGTTTCATACATCAATCTACCTGCTACGTCTGTAATTTTGACTACCACGTTTTCAAATAATCCATCGATTGTAATCAAACCTTCATAGTCTGGTCTTACAGGATTCGGATAAATAAGCACATTACCTGAAACATCGTCCCCCGCATTCAAAGCGGTACCTTGGTAAGAAACCATCCCTTGCGCTGTTCGAAAAAAGACTTCTCCAGTACTTGGTTCGATGGCGATGTAATTGATTTGATTGCTAGGAAGTGGCGAATTGTCGGTAGTAAAATTATTAACCAAGAGAGTACCATCATCCGAAAATAGGAAAACTCCATTGTTGGTTCCAATCCATTTACGATTACCGCCGTCAACAGCAATAGAAGTGACATTCTCGTTGGCAAGAAGCCTTCTTTTTTCAAAAATTGGCAAATAAGCGTCCAAATTTCTTCCTGAAACTACGCTTGCGGGGTCGTCAAAAACGGCTATACCGTTGGTTGTTCCTACCCAAATTTGTCCATCTCTATCAACTGCCAAACTCCCAACCGAAGCACTAGGCAAATTACCCTGTCCTTTGCCAGTATAAAGATATCTTCTTTGCTGAGTGGAGGTCTCAACCATTACGCCTTGATAGGCCCCGAGTCGTGTCCATCGGTTTTGGTCTAAATCCAATACAATAGAGTCTTTTCGATATTGAAAAAGCGTATCTTGTTTGAGAGGTGAGTATGATTTAAAAATTCCTGAGACATTGCTTACCAATCCGTTAGCATAATCGGCTACCCAAAACTTTTGCTGAGTATCCCAAAAAGCAGCCTTTAGTTGAGAAATAGCGCTTTCGGTTAGTCGCGTAAGAGACTCGTCTGACAACTGATATACTCTCAGACTTGTTCCATTTTTGAGGAGCAAATGCTGAGAATCGAGTGCAATTACTCTATCAAAACTTGAGGCAAATTTGAGTACAGGCTGCAATTGTCCATTTGATAAGCGCCACAAATCGCCCTCTGTGCTACCTATCCACAATTGAGAACCCACTACTGCAATACTTCCTTTTAAGGCATTACCACTTGGGCCTCTTAGGGTAGTCCAATTACCAAAATATTGTAGATTAACCTCTGGGCTAAGGGTAGCTTGACGAATCCCTATAGATGTGGAAAGATATAGCGTATTGCCGAGAACTAAACTTTGAGAAACGCCCAATGCTGCTCCATTTTCACCCAAATACAGATAGGTTTCTTTTATGTCCTTTTTGACTAAATCCAACACCACTAGTCCAAAATCATAAGACATAAAGGCGACATTTTGGTACACATTGATATCTGAAACTTTTTTGGAATTTAAAATCGTGGTATTTTCTTCGATAAACCTTATGGTCGAAATCTGGGAGGTAGGTTCATAATTATCATCGAGTTGCACCAAATCCAAGGAGCCAGAAGTATATCCCACAATCAAAACTCTAAGTGTAGGATGAATTTGGATTTGGGCAATTTTGTTGTTGCTCAGCCCATCCAATTTGGTCAAAACAGTGGTTTCTCCAGCTGTTTTATCATAATAAAACAGGCCTTGCTCTGTGGCACAATAAATCAGATTTCCGGCCTGAGTGAGTGCTGTAGCATTTTTATAATTAAAATGTGTTCTCCAAGTGCCCACTGGAGCAGACAGTTGTCCCCAAGCACACAATGCGAGTACTTGTAAAAGGCCAATCAAAAGCAATTGTGATAAAGCTCTATATGAGCTTTTCCCAATTTGATTCTTTGTTTTTATGTATGAAAACATTTTCGACATCTGGCTTCATAACTATCGGTTTCACCCAACAATACTTGATCTTGTGCAGGAATTTTACGATATGAATAATTGGCAACATCGCCACAAACCACGCATACAGCATGAACTTTGGTAATATACTCGGCAACCGACATCAAACTTGGCATTGGACCAAAAGGCTTGCCTTGAAAGTCCATATCTAAGCCTGCCACTATCACTCTTTTTCCAGCATCAGCTAGCTGGTTAGCGATATCCACTACTGATTCATGAAAAAACTGGGCTTCATCAATTCCTACCACATCACAGTTTCCCGCCAAGGTGAGCATTTCGGAGGGGTCGGTTAATGGTAACGAAGAAATTGAGGAAGAGTTGTGAGAAACAATATCTTCATGATGATAACGTGTATCTACTGCTGGTTTAAAAATTTTGACATCTTGCTTCGCAATTCTTGCACGGTTGAGTCGACGAATCAGCTCTTCTGTTTTTCCAGAAAACATAGAGCCGCAAATCACCTCTATCCATCCAGTTCTCTGTCCTGTCTGTTGTTGATTATGATAAGGTTCGATGAACACAATAAAAAAAATTTAGTAAATAATTAGTCCTCTTGATTCTTAATAGTCATCAAGATTGCGAAGATACTACATTTTAGCCTTATTGTCGTTTGAGGAGTGGTAGCTTAAACAGATAATTATCTGGTTGGGCTAGTTAAAGGCTTCACTAACAGGCGCACTAAGGGATAGCTCGAAGAAACAAAGAAATGTAAGAAGCTATCCTTATTTATTTAATTTTTTTATTATATTCGTAAAAAATCACTTTGATACCGCGTCAACATAGTGATTTGGGTCTTTCCGCTCTAAATGCAGTGACTGTCTATTGGGAGGTTTTTATTCATATTTCTTACATTTCCATAGCACATTCAAAATCAGCCATTTATCATAAAACAATCTTCTTAATTCTCTAAAAATTACTTGAATGGGTAACGATTCTGTTGTTGAATCAAAATGATTAAACAATTTTACCCTTGTGTTTCTACTCCAACAAAATCATTCTGTTAAAGTTGTTAGGCACTAGGCAATGAGTGTTAAAATTGTTTTTTAGTAACGTTAGATGTCTTTTTTACCAAAAGCTCAAGCGTTAAATTATCTTTTGCGTACTAATTTATCAGGCAGCATGGCTTGATTTGGATATATATAGAAGCAAAACCCCAAACCATAAATTAACTAAGATTACTTTATTTATTCCTAAAATCACTAACACGTTATGAAGACAATTTATCAATGGTTATCAGAGTATGGCGAAAGTCACCAAAACGCTACTAATAAGGCAGTACATTCTATATGTGTTCCACTTATCTTTTTTAGTATCGTTGGTTTTTTCTATAGCATAAAGCTTTCTTTTTTTGAAGTTTTTGGTATCGAAGGCAACGTAGCAATGTTGTTATTGACTTTTACCACGTTCTATTACTTTGTACTTTCCAAATCGCTATCTATTGGCATGTTTGTCTTTTCTCTTATCTGTTTACTTCTCTGTTTGGCTATCGAAACTTCAGGAATTGCTCCTTTATGGCAATTTTGTTCTACTATTTTTGTTTTTTCTTGGATAGGACAATTTTGGGGACATAAAATTGAAGGTCGTAAACCATCCTTTTTCAAGGACTTACAATTTCTCATGATTGGTCCGGCATGGTTATTAAGTTTTATTTATCAACGATTAGGAATTACATTTTGATACCAAATAAGTATTAGACACTCTGGCATTCAACAATGCCATTCATCATAATCATAAATCACACAGCACCAAATACGCTTATTTGGTGCTGTATTTATAATAAACCAATCACTTAAATTTAAAAGCCATGGTATTGATGATTTTGGGATTAATGTTGTTCATAGTTGCGTATGTGTTCAACAAAACCAACGAAAACTTTCAACGCTTAACTCGCCCCATTTCCCTTGTTGGATTCGTTTTTTTACTTATTGGATTTTCAATGTCTGTTATTCGAAAAGTCGACACAGGCGAGGTAGGTGTTCCTTCTCTTTTTGGAGAAGTACAAAATAGAACGCTGGAGAGTGGTTTAAATTTTGTAAATCCTCTCGACGATGTTACAATGTTTGATATAAAAACGCAAAATTACACCATGTCGGCAACGCATGACGAAGGTGACAAAGAAGGTGATGATGCCATTAGGGTTTTGACCGCAGATGGCTTGGAAGTAGTAATTGATTTGACAGTACTATATCGAGTTAGTCCTAGT
This sequence comes from Flectobacillus sp., assembly GCF_049240685.1. NCBI lineage: Bacteria > Pseudomonadati > Bacteroidota > Cytophagia > Cytophagales > Flectobacillaceae > Flectobacillus > Flectobacillus sp. The sequence continues at coordinate 555 of NZ_JBMLSD010000375.1, read as the reverse complement.
CAAGCTCCGATGATTTTAAAACAAATAGGGTCGGATTATAAAGACAAAATTATTCGTCCGATTACCCGAACGAAAATACGTGACAATGCGGTGTATTACGATGCGGTTGCCTTGTATTCGACCAAACGAGATGAATTTCAGAATAGGATTTTCAAGGCTATTGATATAGATCTAAAAAACAGAGGTATTATTTTGGAACAACTTCTGATAAGAAATATCAATTTGCCAGCTTCGGTAAAGCAAACTATTGAATCAAAAATTAATGCCGAACAGGAAGCGCAAAAAATGCAATTTGTGTTACAAAAAGAAAAACAAGAAGCCGAACGTAAGAGAGTAGAAGCCCAAGGTATTGCTGATTATCAGAAAATCATTTCAACAGGATTAAGTGATAAACAATTGCAATATGAGTCTATTAAAGCTCAAAGAGATTTGTCGTTATCGCCTAATGCCAAAGTGATTATTATGGGAGCCAAAGGAAATACACCAATTATCTTGAATTAATTTGAAGATGGGGTAATTTGATAATTTGAAGATTTGAAGATGGGGTGATTTGAA
>NZ_JBMLSD010000374.1:0-3199 GCF_049240685.1 Flectobacillus sp. | reverse complement strand
ATAACCAATTTTCCGCAATCGTACAAAATACCTCACAAAGATTTCTGAACGACTCTTGTGAACGTCAATTTCAATACTGTTTTCAATGTATTGTATTTTTTCTTGAAATAGGCTCTTTTAGTCTATTGAATGTATCAGAAAATTTTCCAGAATTTCGATAAAGTAAAAAAACTACCACTTAGGAAGAAACTTTATTGTCTGCTCATTTTAAGTATTTATATAAAAGTTAGTATATTTGTTTTCATATTAACAAAAACTCTACACATGAACGCATTCAACACCTTAATCCATCGTATTTCTTACCCAACAATTCTTGTAATTTTCTTTCTGCCTTTTTTAACCGTCAAGTGTTCAACAGGTCAAAAAATCTTTGAGTTGAATGGATATCAGATGACAAAGGGAGGGAATTATTTAAATAAGATTAGTAATCTTGTTGAGTATGCAGATAGAATCAACCAAGGAAGTCAGCAACACAAAGATTTCGAAACTCAAGAAAAAGAAATCAAAACGCGCGCAGAATTGAGAAATCTATCTAGTATCAATCCCAATCCTGCTTTAATTACTTTTTTGATTTCAACTGTATTCATTTTAATTTTAAGTTATTTGCGACAGTTTCAGCGATTGAAACTATTGCACCTTTTACTATTTACCATAGTACAGTTACTATGCCTAATTTTTTATTTTGCATTTATAGAATACTACAATAGCTCATCCAAATCAAATAAATTACTGAATGGATACGAAATGTTTGTAGAAGTTCAAGCTGGATATGGCTTTTACTTTTGCTTTGCAATTGTATTCGCACTAATGATATTTCAACTAAAACTCTTGAGTGATTACCATGAGGCTAAATTAATCAAACCTGATGTCGGTAACACTGATGAATCTCATCTAAACAATCACATTTAATCCACACTATAATGCAACTAAAATTATTCAACTTGTTCTCAAGAGTATCCTACACACTAGTCATTGTAAGTTTTCTACTACCGTTTTTAGTCGTAAGATGTCAAAATGAAGATGTTTTCACAGCAACAGGTATTGAGGTCATCACAGGTAATGCAAAAATGAATGGAACTAATATTCAGAATAGTGATATATTTCCACAGAAAAATCCTAATACCTCAATCCAAAAATCAGAAAATCAAAATAACAATCGTGAATTAAAGTATTATGGGATTGCGATACTAATATTAGGAATGGCTGGACTTACCCTTAGTTTTCTTAAAATACGTCAAAAAAGAGATATACTAATGATTAACTCTTTTGTTGGCATAATTTTACTTTTTTTAATGTCTCGTTCAATCAATTCTCAATTAAATAACTACTCGAGTGATTTTTTTGCTAGAACTATTGAAATCAAAATGCAGGAAGGTTTTTATATATGCATAGTGGGTTTTATGATCACTTTTGTTGAACCAATCGTGACATTATTTAAAGACGAAGATTATAAAGATTAATCTTGACAGCAAACCAAATATATCAAATTCAGGCAAATAAATTTTTACATCAAAAAATGAAGACATCACCTACACTAACCGTACTTCTTTTTATTTTCTGCACCATATTAGCTGGATGCAAATCAAAAAATGATATAAGAACTAATTTTAAGATTACAACGCTTGAAGTTAAAGAAAAAGTAGATACAACTTTGGGTCAGAGCTTGGAGACCAAGTTGAATAAATATCTCACAGATGGTTTTATTAAATTTCAAGATAATGATACGGTAACTGTGTTTTCTAGCACTGGTAAATTTCTTTTTGGTCAATGGTCACAAGATGACAATACAGATATGGTTGTTTTGGATATCAAAGATTTAGGCACAATTCGTTTCAAAAAAGAGATTCAACTAGATGAAAATGATAATTTAGAGTTTTTGATTTTGAAAGGAAAACATGCCAAGGGTGCAGAAGTAAAGTTACTTTTGAAAAGGGATGATCACTTTGAATATAATTCTTATGACTTATTGAGCTTTGACAGAAATAGATGGAGAATTAAACCTTCAAAAAAAGAAAGTAAAGAACAAATTAAAATTCGAACACTTGCCCAAATTGATTTTATGATTTCGTATTTTGAAATGGTAGTAGGACGTGACCTTCCATACTTCGACAGAAGTATTTTAGTATCTCCTTACGCTTTTTATCAGAATGGTATCGGTATAGAGCCATCAGAGCTTTCAGAATACAGTCAAATCTTTTATGATGATAATGATGCCGCCGAGGCTGTTGAACTTTTGAGGAAAGGAATAAGAAGCGTCAGTAGGTATCCAACCAGCAAGCATTCTTATTCAGAAGGTTATATGAATGTACTAAAAGAGATTCGAAAATACATCGCTTTGTTGTAGTCTACATTTTTAAGTTGTGATGATTCAATATTTTTAAGGATATTGCCTTACTTAAGCTTCCCTTGAAAATTACTTTTTCCAGCGAAGGCCTACGAAAAATCCACTCAAATACGGGTGGATTTTTTTATTCGATAACTCGCCAAACTTTGAATAATACAATTTACCTCCAAATTCAACTATCCGACCTTTTTACCCTTAAAGTTTGAGCAAACCTATCTAACCCTAACCTTGTAGGGTTCATTAAATTTAATATTGTGTAATGCTTTTACTATCAAGTGCTATCAAATTACGCTTCTATATATACGAAAAAACATCGATTACCAACAACGAAATCATTTCAGATTGGTGGAGCATAGAGCACAATTACTCTCAGAAATCAAAAAATGGGATTGAGCCACTCAAAGAAAGCGCCACCCCAAAAATCATAATTCATTTTTTGTAAAGCTTAAAATTACGATTTTGGGTTAGAAGAAAAATAAGTCATTTCTTAAAAAAAGGTAAAATAATCAAAGTCTTATAGACTAATCCATAGAGAAATATCATAGAGTAGTTATGCAAAAGAGATTTTTAAACTATACCTTGGTAAATAACGTATATTGATTTAGGTTAATTAATTTTTAATTCTCTTACAAAGAGCCCTTTTCTTATTTTACGGTAGGACGTAGTAAGTGAAATTTGAGTAAATTGCTGATTTAAACTTTGGCCATTATCAAACAATTGAAAATTTGAAATAATCTCCAAAGCAACAAATCATATAATAATTTAGAAGGAGAATTAATTTCAAAACAATCCTAAAAGTACGACAAGAATAGTACAATATAAAATTGGTAAAGTTACAAACAATACAAAAAGTAC
>NZ_JBMLSD010000373.1:0-1237 GCF_049240685.1 Flectobacillus sp. | reverse complement strand
TACTCTACCCTACTAAAAAATTTAGAATTTTTATAAAAAGCAAGAAAAGAGTAATTTTGTATGTACGACCAGACAAAACACTCTTTTCAGCATGAAAAAATTTTCACAGACAAGGTTAGTTCTTTTTTAGGTACTTTCCAAATCGTAGCCAATAAAGCCCGTCAAAGTTGCCTTAGTCAATTAGTTTTGGGTGTGATAAAAAGTCGCCAAGTGCAACTTCCTGCGATAGCAGAGGCAATAAGGTTAGACAAAGAAGGTGCGCAACTTAGCAGTATTATTCATCGTTTAGAGGACTTTTTTCGTGAAAGCACCTTAGATTTTGATGCTATAGCCCTACTTTTGGTGCTTATTCTGGGTGATAAGGGTAAATTACGCTTATGTATTGACCGTACTAACTGGGAATTTGGAAATTGTTCTATCAATATTTTAATGGTTATCGTTTGCAATGGTTCAAACCATGTTCCCATTTATTTTGAGCTATTGGATAATAAAAATGGCAACAGCAATAGCCAACAAAGAATAGAGCTATTAGAAAAGATTGTTGCTTTGATTGGTGTAAAACGTATAGGCATTGTTATCGGGGATAGAGAGTTTATTGGACACACTTGGCTAAAATATCTCAAAGAGCAAGGTATTAATTTTTGTGTGCGTGTTCCCAAACATCACCAAATAGAACGGATGGATGGGACTAAATATTTGGCAGAAGATTTGGCTACGGAAAATCCCTTATACCTTAAAGATTGCTTAGTAGATGGGGTGTGGGTACAAGTTTATCTAAAGAAATTACCTTGTGGTGAGTTGCTTTTTTTAATCGGAACAGTGGCTTTAGCACAGTATTTAGGGCAAATTTATAAAAAAAGATGGACAATAGAGACTTGTTTTCAGTCATTTAAAGGCAGGGGCTTTGACATAGAGAGTACTCACATAAAAGATTTGGGAAAGCTAAAAAAATTAATAGCTGTTGTTTCCATAGCCTTTGCGATTTGCATAAATATGGGCATACATCAAGACAAGAAGATAAGAAAAATTAAGACTAAAAACCATAAGTATAAAGTCAATAGTTTCTGCCGAACTGGAATTGACTTGATAAAAGACTTACTAAAAGGTTCTCCGGCTGAGTTTGAGAATATGATGGATAAATTTATTAGGTATTTGTATCTAAAACTATATAGATATAACAAAGAAAAAAATATAAATAGCACATTATCAAGTACTTAAAAAATAGTAGGGTAGAGTA
>NZ_JBMLSD010000372.1:0-4668 GCF_049240685.1 Flectobacillus sp. | reverse complement strand
TGCACGATAACTTATTTACTCAATTTATAACCCTAAGATTTTTCCACCATCTACAGGCAAACTTACTCCTGTAATATAAGATGCTGCGGGCGAGCATAAAAATGCTACAGCAGCGCCAAATTCTTCTGATTCGCCAAATCTTTTGGCTGGTATATCTACCTGTAAAGCTTTTTCCACTTCTTCTCTCGATGTCCCCGTGGCATTCATTCTCGATTCTATCAAGGAATCCAATCTTGCCGTTTTGGTCGAGCCAGGCAATACGTTGTTGACTGTGATGCCAAAAGGCGCTAATTCGCTTGCCAAGGTTTTTGCCCACGATGCTACAGCTCCTCTGGTAGTGTTAGATACGCCAAGGCCACTAATAGGTTGTTTGACCGAGGTAGAGATAATGTTGACTATTCGCCCAAATCCTTCTTTTTTCATAGAAGGTACGCATGCTTGTACGAGGATATGGTTGCAAATCAGGTGGTTTGAATAGGTTTTAGTAAACTCTTCAATCGTTGCCTCTAAGATTGGGCCTCCTTTGGGTCCTCCTGTATTGTTGACCAAAATATGTATTTCTGGAAATGTTGCAAGATGTTGCTCTATTCCTAATTTTACCTGCTCTGGATAGGAAAAATCGGCTACAAAATAATGATGTTGCTGTCCAAGGCTTGTATCCAAATCGAGTATTGCTTTTTGTAAGGATGTTTCGTTACGAGCAACCAATGTTACATTAGCTCCTAATAAGGCTAACTCTATTGCCGACGCCTTGCCCAATCCTTGTGTACTTCCACAAACAATGGCATTTTTATTTCTTAAATCTAAATTCATTCGAGTTTACTTTTAGTTGCAGTTTATGTTGTTGAAATTAGCATTCGTAGTTTTTGGTTACGAATGAGGATGGACTCATTATTTTTTTACAAAACAAAAAATGTTAAATTTCATTATACAGTAAAGATACAACGTATAGTATTTTCTTGAAAAGTTGCAAAAAACCTTAATTCTCTACCGAAACCCAACTCTCTTCTGCCTTATGCCAGATTTATCATATAGAAGCAATCAGCCTGAACTTATCGACGATTTTGAGCTAGACAACGATGCTCTTCGTCAGAATTTAGAGGAATTGGCACTCATTAATCAATACCTTGGAGGGAATCAGGTTACTATTAGCGGCTTAGGAGCCTTATTGAAAAATCACGACAAATCTAAAGCAATTGTGATTGGCGATTTGGGCTGTGGTGGTGGCGATATGCTAAAATTAATGGCTCGATGGCTTCAAAAAAAGGGATATAAAAGCAAGCTCGTTGGTATCGATGCCAACGATTTTATGATTGATTTTGCCAAAAAAAGAACTCAATCTTTTCCCGACATTAGCTATTTACATGAAAACGTTTTTGCTGAAAGTTTTCAACAACATACTTTTGATATTGTAGGGATGACGCTTTTTTGTCATCACTTTACCGACGAACAGCTCATCCGACTTTTTGAATTACTCAAAAAACAATGCCGACTAGGATTTGTGATTAATGATATTCATCGACACTGGTTTGCTTATCATTCGATTGCTTGGATTACTCAACTTTTCCTGAAGTCATATCTGGTAAAACATGATGCCAAACTATCGGTCTGGCGAGCTTTCAAAAAATCGGAAATAGTTTCTTTGCTGGAAAAAGCGGGTATTCGTCACTATCGAATTCGCTGGCGCTGGGCATTTCGCTGGGAAGTAGTCGTGAAAACCGACCAATTATAATTTTCCTAAAACTAAAAACCTTTTGGAAAGTTATACACTAAAAAACATATTAAAATGAGTATTATAGTTTGGTATCGCAACGATTTACGAGTACACGATCATGAGCCTTTGTGGAAAGCTTCTCAAAAAACCACAAATGTATTTCCCGTATATATTTTTGACCCTAGGCAATTTGAAGAATTATCCTTAGGTTTTGCAAAAACAGGATGGCTTCGGACACAATTTTTAATAGAATCTGTCCAAAATCTTCGCAAAAACCTACAATCTATTAGTTCAGGTTTGATTGTTAGAGTTGGAAAACCTGAAGAAATTCTACCTCAGTTGGCTACAGAACTAGAAGCAGAGGCGGTCTATTGCTCAGAAGAAGTAACTGCTGAAGAAACTGCCGTAGATACCAAAGTTGAAGATGCTCTGAATGCTATAGGAAAATCTATGTCCTTTTTTTGGACTTCAACTCTATTCCATATCGATGATTTACCTTTCGATATTGACCAGTTGCCCGACGTTTTTACACAATTCAGAAACAGAGTAGAAAAATCTTGTCATGTGCGCTCTTGCTATGATACGCCCTATGCTCTTTTGTTCAAAACCAATGTAAGTATCGGTACAATGCCCACAGCCGAAAGTTTGTTGGGGTACTCTTCCGATGCTACTACCCATTATGTAGGTGGTGAAGATGCAGCCAATCAACGTTTGAAAGAATACTTTTGGGAACAAGATTTATTAAAGGTTTATAAAGAAACCCGCAACGAAATGCTAGGTATGGACTTTTCTTCAAAGTTCTCGGTTTGGCTAGCCAATGGTTGTATTTCGCCAAGGTATATCTATCAGCAAGTTCAGGAATATGAATACCAGCGGGTCAAAAATGATTCAACATATTGGCTGATTTTTGAGCTTCTTTGGCGTGACTATTTCCGTTTTGTTTCGATGAAATATGGTAATAGAATTTTTTCAGTAAAAGGTATCAAACAAGATGAGTATGTTCAATGGGGACAAAATAAAAGAATATTTGAGCTTTGGAAAAATGGAGAAACGGGTATTCCTTTGATAGACGCCAATATGAAAGAACTTCTTGCTACAGGATTTATGTCAAACCGTGGAAGACAAAATGTGGCGAGTTTCTTGGTAAAAGATTTAAAAATAGATTGGACTTGGGGCGCTAGTTGGTTTGAAAGCCAATTGCTCGATTATGATGTATGCTCTAACTGGGGCAACTGGAATTATGTAGCTGGAGTAGGCAATGACCCTCGCGAAAATCGTTACTTCAACATTTTGACGCAAGCTACTCGTTACGATAGTCAAGGCGAATATGTGAAGCATTGGCTACCCGAATTGGCTTCGGTTCCAGCGGATAAAGTTCACCTGATTTCGGTATTGCCACCTGTAGAACAACAAAAGTATCAAGTACACATCGGCGTAAATTTCCCCAAAGCATTGTTTGATGTAAATCGTTGGCGAAAAAAGTAGTTGGACTTTAGTTCTTTTCCTACATTTCAAATATATAGATGACCATTCATCCACAAAAAAAGCGTCTCAACTAGAAAACGTTTTGGCTTGTCTTTTTTACTATACATTTGGTAAAGAATCAATATTAGTACGACATTAGGTTTTAGTGAAAGCTTTTTTTTACTGATATAAAATACTTAACTTGTCAAACCTAAATTGAGACTTATATTTGGAAAGTGCCGTCTAAATGGTATATCCAAGGGATAACCTATCCACTCGGAATTTATCCACAATTTTAACTTTAAAATTTACCAAGACTATGTCAAAAGGAACCATCATTGCATTAGTTGTTGCAGCAGTTTTAGTATTCTGGGGAATCGGTGTAAGAAACGGAATGGCTACAAGCGAACAAGATGTAGAAGCATCTTGGGCAAAAGTACAAACTGCTTATCAGCGCCGTGCTGATCTTATTCCAAACCTTGTAAAAACAGTACAAGGAGTAGCAAATTTTGAAAAAAGTACATTAACAGACGTAATCAGTGCTCGTGCTAGTGCGACTCAAATCAAGTTAGACGCAAGTGACCTTTCGCCTGAAAACATGAAGAAATTCCAAGAAGCTCAAAGCCAATTGAGTGGAGCCCTTTCAAGATTAATGGCAGTTGCTGAAAACTATCCAACCTTGAAGGCAACTGAAAATTTCTCCGAACTACAGGCACAATTGGAAGGTACTGAAAATAGAATCAAAGAAGAACGTGATCGTTTTAATGATACTGTCAAAGAATTTAACAATAAAGTAGTGACATTCCCAAACAGTTTGATTGCTGGTTTCTCTGGTTTTAGCAAAAAAGGCTATTTCGAAGCTGATGCTTCTGCTCAAAAAGCACCATCGGTAGATTTCTCTAAATAATCCTCCGAAACAGCTAAATTTAAGTAACTTCTCAGCTATGCTATCGTTGAGAAAGTGCTTAAATTTAGCTGTTTTCTTTTTATAAAAATCTTATGCTACTTTCTGAAGAACAACAAAGTATCATTGTCGACGCTATCAAAGCTGCTGAGAAAGAAACTTCGGGCGAAATCAAAGTTCATGTCGAACAATTTTGCCCCGGAGACGTGCTCGAAAGAGCCAAAGTCGTATTTGGCCAGCTCGAACTTCACAAAACAGCACAACGAAATGGCGTGTTGTTTTACTTGGCTACCGTCGACCGCAAATTTGCCATTTTGGGTGATAAAGGCATTAACGACGTTGTCCCTGCCAATTTTTGGCAAGACATCCGCAATGATATGCAATCCTATTTTGTCATGAATCAGTTTGCGGCAGGTTTTGCTGTAGGTATTCAAAAATCGGGCGTTGCGCTCAAGCAATTTTTCCCCTACCAATCGGATGATATCAATGAGATTTCTGACGAAATTTCATTTGGAGATTAATTACAAGTATTACAGCAAAATTAGATTTGAGTTTTTGTTGAAGGCATAAGGCAAAGAGTGTTAAA
>NZ_JBMLSD010000371.1:0-29157 GCF_049240685.1 Flectobacillus sp. | reverse complement strand
GAAGCTTACACTTCCGAAATCCCACATCCGATATCCGAAATAGACATTTTTAGAACCCTTTGTACACGACTCATTCACGAATCACTAAATCATGAAAGAGTAGATTTAATTTTGGAAATGGAAAAACAAATTCAATATCATAGCTTAGAACAATTACCAGAGGTAGCAGCTCAAATTGTAGCATTTGGCAAGAGCGAGTTAGTTTGGTTATTTGAAGGGCAAATGGGGGCTGGGAAAACCACGTTAATTAAGGCGCTATGTGCGCATTTGGGCGTAACTAACCATGTACAAAGTCCAACATTTTCGATTGTAAATGAATATATTACCGAAAAAAATGATACCTTATATCATTTTGACTTTTATCGTTTAAAAAATGAGGTAGAAGCAATGGATATGGGTATCGAAGAATATTTCGATTCAGGAAATTTTTGTTTTGTAGAATGGCCTTCGAAAATAGAAAATCTTTGGCCTGCCAATTATCTCAGTGTAGAAATCTCGGTACAAGCTGACGGTAGTCGCCTTATTATTTTGAAAAAAAATTAATGAACCTACACATCTGAATTTTGGAAAGGCTCGACAAGTGTATATTTTCGTGCCAGATATACCAAAATTGTGTTGAATAAAGCAATGGCTAAACAATCTGGATTTAAAGAGGTACTCGCTCAATCAGGTCTTACTCAAACGGCATTGATGCCACAAGAGGCCTTGTTATGGACCAAGCAAAATGCGAAAAGCTTATTTATAGGCTTACCCAAAGAAATTACACTGCACGAAAAACGTGTCTCATTGACTCCTGATGCAGTTTCGCTTTTGGTAAAAAATGGACATCAAGTTTTGATTGAAACTGGTGCGGGAGAGGGCGCAAAATTTACAGATGCTCAGTATTCTGAAGCTGGAGCGCAAATAGCGTATTCTAAAGAAGAGCTTTTTAAAGCAGAGGTTATTGTAAAAATACAACCGCTCACAGATGAAGAGTTAGAGTATTTGAAGCATGGAGCAACCTTGGTTTCGGCACTAAATATGCAGAAATCTACCAAGGAATACTTTGAAAAGCTTAATCGTAAGAAGGTTACGGCACTGGCGTATGAGTTTATCGAAGATAATGCTGGGGGGTTGCCTTTAATTCGTGCCATGTCCGAAATTGCTGGTAGTACCGTAATGCTCATCGCCGCAGAATGCTTGAGTAGTGCAAACAATGGTATGGGGGTAATTTTGGGTGGCGTAACGGGGGTGCCTCCCACAAAAGTTGTGTTTTTGGGAGCTGGAACCGTTTCAGAATATGCGGCTCGAACAGCCATTAGTCTCGGAGCTGATGTAAAGGTTTTTGATAAAGATATTTACAAACTTCAAAGACTTAAGCATGCTATTGGCCAACATGTTTATACGTGTATCATCGATTCTCACGTATTGCCCGAAGCAATTATTCAAGCCGATGTCGTGATAGGGGCATTGCGTGCAGAGAATGGCTTTACGCCTTGTATTATTACTGAAGAAATGGTTTCAAGAATGAAACCAGACTCGGTATTAATCGACGTTTGTATCGACCAAGGGGGCTGTTTTGAAACATCTGAGTTGACCGATTTAGCTAACCCTACTTATCGTAAATATGATGTGATTCATTACTGTGTGCCTAATATTCCTTCGCGTGTGGCACATACTGCTACACAGGCTTTGAGTAATATTTTTACTTCATTTTTGCTCAAAACAGGAAAAACAGGTGGAATAGAAGAAGCAATTTTTGCCAACAAAGCCTTTATGAAAGGGGTTTATAGTTATAAAGGAAGCTTGACAAATGCTCAAATAGCAAAAAAACTAGGAATTGCCTACAAAGACTTAAGTTTGTTGGCGGCTGCTAGGTTCTAAATAAAACTAAATCATATCGATGGGCAAATTGATTACCTCAAGATATCTGAAGACTTGGAAATCAATGTTAGATCTCGATATTCAAAATGAATTTTCTGAGGTAGAGCAAAAACGTTTGGAACCTCATAGCTTCACATTTTACACTTCTGTTTCAGTAATGTCTTCTTCTAAGATAGAAGGTGAACAGCTTGAGGTTGATAGTTTCGTGAAGCACAAACTTTTACAAATTGAATATCTTCCTGAACTAACAGAAAAGCCTAATGATTTATATAATGCATACCTGTTTGCACAAGATTATCCCTTAACGTATGCTAATTTTTTGGAGGCGCACAAGTTGATATCAGCTCATTTGCTTCCTGAAAGATTAAGAGGTACATTAAGGAAAACCGAGAGGCTTGTTATGGAGCATAAAACGGGTAGAATTCAGTATGAGGCAGCTCCACTTGGACTAATAGAGAAAGAATTTGAAGCTTTTTGGACTGAAATAGATGAATTATTGCAAGCGCCAATGCCAGTTGATGAGGTCTTTTATTACGCCTCTTTTATCCACCTAGTATTTGTAAATATTCACCCTTTTAGTGATGTTAATGGACGACTTGCTCGGTTATTAGAAAAGTGGTTTTTAGCTAAGAAATTGGGAAGAAGCGCGTGGTTCATTCAATCCGAAAAGTATTATGATAAAAACGTAAATACTTATTACAAAAATCTTGCAAGGTTAGGTATTTATTATGAGGGATTAAATTATGAAAAATCAATTCCTTTTTTACTAATGCTCCCAGAGGCATTAATTTTTGAAAAGTAAAAATTTATAACAAATGATTGAAGATTATCAAGCTATATCCAACGCCCCAAACTCACCTGATTTGAACGGAAAGTATTTGGGTATTATTTCAACAGACTTTGCCCTTGTGGCAGAGTTTATCAAGGAGGCTTCTTATCAAATTAGAACCCGAGGTTTTTCTAAATATCCAATTTTTGCGGTGTCTCGTACTATTGTGCCTGTAGGTTCAAAATTGATTGGAATTAATGAAATGAACGGAAATACTTGGAACTATAACGCTACAGTGGCTGAGGAGTTTATCCAAAGGGGCATCATTTCATCCGAAAATATTGAAGTGTTTGAAACAAGTTACAAAGACCCTGACGAGTTTTGCTGTTTGTTTGTCTTTGATAATGATTTTGCTAGTTTTGTGTATATTCCTTATCCTGAGGACTAAATACTGCGTAATTAACCCACTATTAGATGTAATGAAATGATAGTTAATCCCCAAAAAATAGAAATTGTGAAAGAGGCAATCTTCAGACTAGCAAACTTCTCGTCAGAAGAGTGGGACTTCTATCGTAGTCATATTGAGGAAGTTCATTTTAAGAAAAAAGAATTTCTTACCGAAATAGGGCAGGTAGAATCATGTACTTATTTTATCGTTGAAGGTGCTGTAAAATATATCTCTTTTAAGGAAGATAAAGAAATTTGTGTGGATTTGGGCTTTAAAGGAAATTTTGTAAGTTCTTTTGCGTCTTGTCTATCTCAAACGCCTTCTTCTATTGGTATTCAGGCGGTTACGAAGGTTACTGCTATGCGTTTGCGCTACCAACCTGTTTTGGAGCTTTTGGAAAGATCCAAAAATGCAGAACGCTTTCACCGAAGAATCGCCGAAGGCTTGTATATCCGCGAAACAAAACGGACTTACAGCTTGATTTCGCAAAGTGCGGAGGAACGCTATCTTAATTTGATTACCTATCAACCAGATGCTTTAAGGCTTATTCCAGTAAAAGATTTAGCTTCTTTCTTGGGTATTCATCCCGATAGTTTGAGTCGTATCAGAAATAATATAAAGGCTTAGTGGTAAGCAAGTCAAAAAAGGCTGGGAAGCCTTTTTTGAGACTTTAATAAATGATTATATGTTCATATATTTGTGTAATATTGATGGATTTTTTACTATTTTGAGTAAATAAATACTAATGACATGGATTTAAAGAATTGGAGTGTGATGCGATTTCTCCGTTTGGCGGTGGGAGCATGGGCTTTGGCCAACGGTATGATGCAGAAAGATTTTTTATTATTGGGATTAAGTGCAATTGTACTTTTTCAAGCTATTTCCAATACTGGCTGTTGCGCAGCAGGCAATTGTAGTACTCCAGTAAACAAGAAATCAGATACCAAGGATGCCTTGAAAGAACCGATTGAATTTGAAGAGGTTTAAGGATAAATTACAATGGGTGTGCCTACAGTAACAGCATCATATAATTCATCTATTTCGGCATTTTGAACGGCTATACAACCTAAAGTCCAGTCAAACCAGCGATGAAATTTTCCAACAAGTCCCATATAATTTTTTAGCCCATGAATTTTGATTTGGCCGCCTGCTGAACGGTGTAAGCGTTTGGCATGTGCGATATCTTTGGCGTTGGGATAGGAGATACCTAGGTTTTTATGGTAATCGCTATGGGGATTTTTGTCGTAAATGACATAGCTTCCTTCTGGGGTTTTTAAATCGCCCTCGTACTCTTTAGCACCAATCGGTTGTCGTCCTAATGCGATAGAATATGTTTTAAGGAGTTGCCCCTCATAAAAAGCCAGTAATTGTCGCTTCGATTTGAATACAACTAGACTATCAATTTGAGCATTTTTCGGAAGGGGAGATTCAGGTAAAAACTGATAAATCGCAAGGCCAAGAATAAGGACAGGCGTAAATATTCGAAAAATAATTTTGAGCGGATGAGCCATAAATTTTAAGAATTAGAGAGGGGAAAGACGAAATTTGATTACAAAGATAGTATGTGTGGTTTCTGAGAGAGCTGAAATACAGCTATTTAAGGGGGAATTTGAAGATGTAGTTAGTAAACGGTCGTTGATAAAATTTTCTATATGATTATCCTTTGAAAAACTTGTGTTTTATAGTTTTGACTCTCTGAACATAGATTGTTAATGATATGATTTGCAAAACATGAATCATCCGTATTGAGTGATTTGTGATTGATTACTAAAATTAAAATTCTAATATGTAGGCATAAAACTGAGTCTTCCCGAAGATTAAAATTGGGATAATCCTCCATGTTTTTAATAAAAAAGCGGTCAGAAAATATTTCCCGACCGCTTTTTTTGATGCTACCATGCTAGATTTTAACCGGCTTAAGACGTAATCATTGCGTCTCTACTCGTATTTTAAAAATAATTTTACCTGCATTAAGCTCTAGGCTTTATGCGATTAGCTAAAAGCCTAATGCCTACGGCCTAAAGCCTATTTATAAAGTTCTACTTGTCAATCCTCCTTTTTGGCTGTCAACTTCCACAGTTGCTTTATCAAGTTTACCTTTTACAATCCAGCGAACTTTCACTGCGCTCATTCCTGAAATGTTCGAAACTTCAATCGTTTGAGGCGTGTATTTTTGTTCTTTAGTCAAATTGATGTCTTCGTTTTCGACGATCATTCCTGCTACTACATTTGCATTTTTCAAAGAAATATAATCTGGTCTTTCGATTTTATACTTCAAATCATGCGCTGAGTGAGTTGGAATAACTTTGGAATTGGTCACCACGGCTGTTACTTCTGTAAAACCACCCGCTAAGGCTTTTTGGCGAATTTCCGACACCTCAAGTTTTGGCATTTGTGAAGCATGTAACACCGTAAAAGCCATGTTGCGGTGAGCATCTTCTTCCAACATAAAGCCTGGGTGATTTCGAGTGTAGTTTTTCTTTGGTCCACCTATTTCAATATCGCCATATTGCGGATGCTTGAAGGGTTTCCAAGCTACATAAGCATCATTGAATAAGAGGTTTTTACTAAACTCCTCAAAATCATTGTTTTGTCCACGACCTTCCTCGCTTTGTTTTCCAAATAATTTATAAGAAGTAAATAATTCTGTTGAAAAAGTAAATACTCCACGACCAAGCGCAAGCCAGTCAATTTCGCCTCCGTAAACGGTGTATAGGTCTTTGTAAATCACAAAGTACTTATATCCTGGATTGATTTTCTCACCAATTTTTCCAAAATAATCATACACTGCGCCGTCTTGAGGTACGTAAAATCCTGCATCTTCCTCAGCCCCCGGACCACGTAAGAACATGCCTCCATTGTTGTGATAACTTTGCGCTCCAGCAATATTAGGGTGTGCATATACAAAGTTTTTGATATTGCGAGTCTCCGCCAAAGTGCCTGGGTGATACAAGGCTCCACGTTGGATGTAGTCTGGTTGCCAGTTCCAACCCCAGTCACGGTTTGGGTCATAATAGCCAATCAAATCTTCATTGACAGCACCATCGCCATCATTGTCGATGCCTTCATAACCTAACATTTCGTATTCTCCTTTTTCGTCTGGTTTGGCAGGAATCATACGCTGTGGATTGTCACAATCTACTTTCCAACGACCATAAGGCGTTTTGCGGCGCATCATTACGATATTGCCATCGCCGTCGAGGTCATCAAATTTGTCTTCATCTGCCTTACCATCGCCGTCATCATCAAAAGCCAACATACCCGAACGAGGCGAATGTGGTGTGTTTGGATTTTTTAAGAAATCCTCGCGAGCATCTGGGTTGATAGTTGGAACAATGTAAAAGACTTTATCTTTCAACAGTTGTTTGATAAAATCTACCGAATTAAAACTTTCGGCCAAGTACCAAGCTGTGTACATTGCCACTTCAGTGCCTTGAATCTCGTTTGAGTGGATATTGCCATCGATATAAAAGCCAGGTTTACGATCTACACTTCCAGACTTAAAATCTGAAATAGTTAAAACCCACATATCTTTTCCTTGCGTTGATTTTCCCATAGATTCTACTTTTACTAAATCTGGGTATGCTTTTGCTAAATCTTGGCAAAAACGAGTAATCATCGCATAATCATTGTAATGATTCCAGCTAATTTTTACTTTTGGCGAAGCGGGAGTGCCAATGGCACGAAGCCCTGTTAGGTCATCGTTGATGGTTTTTTCTTGTGCTGCTGCACCCAATGAGCATGACAACAAGAATAGGGATATATATTTTTTCATGAGAAAATACTAAGATAATTTGTTGAATATTGTACGTTGTGAAGGATAAAAGTCTATTTCAGCGCTACAGATACAGTCTTAATACCTGTCATAGCATTACCCGCTTCGATAGTGATACTGCCCGAACCACTAATCAACCAGCTATATTCTTGTGATTCACCAGCCGACATAGCACCTCGAAGGTTGACTTTTTTCCCTGAAATAATAGTTTGTGCACTTGAAGTTTTTACTTCTGTGCGTACTTTTTGTACCCAACGTACACGATCCCCGATTTCTGAGCCAGTTGGCAATAAACCTTTGTTGGTTACTTGAACTGTTACACGAGTTAATCCAGCCGAAACAGCTTCTGTTTTTACATTGAGAATCTGCAAATCAGGCATTTGTGCGGTAAAAGCTTTGAAAAACTTGAGATGTTTGTCGGTAGTTTCATTCAAATAACTGAGAGGAGGGTTCAATTTTGCATAAGGAGCAATACCACCCACCTCAACAGTTTGATTAGGAAAATCTGGATGATTGATTTTTTGCCAAGCCACAAAACTTCCTTTTAGTTGCTGCGCATCAGCCCATTTCAAGAAACGAATATCCTCATTGTCACTTGCTTTGACTTCTTTTATTTCTTTCTTCGTAGAATCTTTTGTTGCAGATACTTTTGGTGCCCACCAAGTTGGAGTACTAAAGCTTAATCTTCCGTAGTGATAATAAGCAGTTTGAGAAAGATTTCCTTTGGTTTGTGGCATAGCAGGTGCATCTTTCAAACCTGTTTGAGCGTTGTAAAGTTTAGATATTTGCTCACCTACAGAAGCATCTTTCTCTAAAACTCCTGTTACAATCCGTTTCAAGGTTTTAGATTTATCAAACTTTGTTGCTTCGCTCAAGTTGTTGGCAGGACCAAAGGTAAATACTGCGTAAATATTTTTGGTAGTATATAAAAAGTCTAAAAGTGCTTTAGTTTCTGACTCGGAAGCAGCATATTCTCCCGAACCTTGGGTGAAAAATGGATAATCGTAAGTGCCGTTTTTGTCAATATTTACTCCTCCAACGCCATCTTCGTTGAAAACGCCATCTTTGTCATTGTCAATACCTTCGCTAAGGAGGATATACTTGCCAACTTCCCCTTTACTTGGGTCGGCTTTTACCATGACTCTTGGGTCTTCTTTGCTAATAATGAACGTACCTGAAGGGTCTTCAATACGCATCCATGTGATTTGTCCATCGTTGTTCAAATCTTCAAAAGGATCTTCGTTTAGGCGTCCATCACGGTCGTCGTCGGTATCAACGTCGTTGCCACTACGCTCGAATTTGAGTTTTGCTGAAAATTGTTCTTGTGCATCAGGGTTGATGCTAGGAATGATATAGAATGTTTTTGTTTCGAGGATTTTGGCAAGCGAATCCGAAGCTACCAATTTTTCTGCCAGTTGGAGTGCAACTTCTGTTCCGGCTAAATGTGCGCCATCTGCGCCTGCTAAGATAGCAATAGCAGGTTTTGTATTTGCATCACCTTTGCTTAGGGTAATGGCAAATAGGTCTTTTCCACCTTTACTTTTTCCAATAGATTCTAGTTTGGTTGTGGTGGCGTATTTGCTACTGAGGGTTTTGAGGCGTGTACTCAGTTGCGCATGGTTTGGATAGGAACTTTGGGCAAAAGCACAACTCGAAAAAGCGAGTAGCCCAGCCAGAATAAAGATTTTTTTCATTGTTAATTACTTTTTTCTCGACTTCAACGATTCTCAATTTTCGAGAATTAAGAGAATCATATAGTTGCGATGAAGGTTGGATAAGTGATTTTTCCTAAAAATACAGGTATTCCTAGACAATCCATCAAGCACAACCGTATGATTCGATGTAATACACGTTTGAGAGTCTCAATCGAGAAAAAAGTACGATGAAAAATTATTTTGAGCGTTTGACCAATTCCTCACGACTCAAAGTAATCATTCGTCCAATTTGTTTCCCATTACGGTAGGTGTTTACACGTAAGGTAATAGGTCCTTCTGGAATCTGGATAGGGTCTTTGTACACAGGGCTAAATTTGCTAGGAACGGTGTCGTCAATAGAATAATGAATTGTTAAGTTCGGAATTTCAGCTTCGAGTTCTACAACTAATTTTCCATCTTTCATACTCGGTTTGATGGCTGCATCATAAGCAGAGCGAGCGTAATTGATACCTGCTAAATCGGCACGGTCGAAATGGTTTTCCATTTTAGTAACAAATTTCTCCCAATTCTTTTTTTCTTTTGGCGACCAATATACTTCTGATAACGCCCAGCAGCGAGGATAGGTCATATATTCAGCATACGCCAAAGTTGGAATGCCTTCGGTCCAAAGGTTGGCTTGTCCTCCTAAGATAAATTTGCCATCTACGCCTTCAGGAATTGGTTCAAAATCATAGCATTTTTTCAAACGTAAAGTTGCATAAATGGGCGGTTCCAAGGTTCTGTCACTTTGCATAAAGTCGATATACACATAAGGAGAAGGCGTCATGACTACGTTGTGTCTCAATTTGGCTGCTTCAATACCGCCTTCGATACCTCTCCAGCTCATGACTGTGGCTTCTGGCGCAATACCACCCTCCAAAATCTCGTCCCAACCTAGGAGTTTTTTACCTTTGGTTTTCAAGATTTTTTCCACTCTTTTCATGAAATATCCTTGCAATTCCTCTACATGCTTCATGTTTTCTTTCTGCATCAATGCCTGACAGTTAGCATCGGCTTCCCAAAAACCTTTGTAACATTCATCTCCGCCTACATGGATATATGGATTTGGGAAAAGTGCTGCTACTTCTGTAAATACTTTGTCCAAAAATTCATAAACTTTTTCATCTGAAGGATTGAGTGCGTTATCGGTCAACATTTTGAATTTACCGTTACCGTACCACTCCGCAAATTTACTGCCTGGGTTTACTTTTGTTTTTGGGTCTTTGCTACAAGAAAGTTCAGGATAGGCTGCAATTGCCGCCATACTATGCCCTGGAACATCTATTTCAGGTACGATGGTCACATTGCGCTCAGAGGCATATTTGACAACCTCTTTAATATCTTCTTGCGTATAAAAACCGCCATCTGTTGCCGCTTCGCCATCTTTTGGAGCATCCAACTGATTAAATTTCCCGATACGTGGCACACGCCAAGCGCCCACTTCGGTGAGTTTTGGCAAAGATTTTATCTCGATTCTCCAGCCATTATCGTCGGTCAAATGCCAGTGGAAAGTGTTGTATTTCAAACGAGCCATGACATCAATAAAACGCTTTACCTCGTCTTTGGTAAAGAAATGACGACTCACGTCAAACATGATACCACGCCAAGCAAAACGAGGATAATCGGTAATTTTAACAAAAGGAATCGTCCAGTCTTTTTTTACGGCAGTATTACTTTCGATTTCTGTGGGCAAAAGTTGTAAAATACTTTGCATTCCATAAAACAATCCTCCTGTTTGATTGGCAGTTACTTTTGCTCCATTGGCATCCACCTCTAGCTTATAGCCTTCTTTCCCTAGCTCTTCACTTGGATTATGATTTATTGAAAAACTAATCGCATTGGGCTGGTTTGACCCTTTTTTTACGGTAAAATTCCATCCTGTAGCCTTGTTCAAACGTGCTGCCAAAAGCTCTGCTGTTGTTCTGGCTTCTTCTTGTTGAATAAGAATAGCAGTGCTTGATTTTATGGAAAACTGTCCTTTACTGGTACTCATTTTGACAGGCTCTGGAATAATATGATGAGGTTTGTCTTGAGCTTTGAGTCCTCCCGAAGCGAGGATGAGTAGGGCAAATGCTCCCACTTTAATGTTTGATAACAATTTTTTCATAGAATTTTTGGGTTTTGGATAAAATTTTAAAAAGGAAAATTATGACTTTTTTTTGATTGATAAACAAGGTTTTATCTGCTTTTGTAAATTGTATTATCTTCTCAACAAGTTTGCAAGAGTAATATATTAAAGAGCAGCTTTTCGGCTTCAGGGTAAAAGTTTGTGAGTAGAGTCTTAAGTTCATCTTTATTCATTCCCGCATCGAGAAATGCTGTCCAGTCGTCCAGTTCATCAAGAGTCAATGTTTTAATGCTGATGATGGTGGCTTTTTTTAGAATATGGTTTTGATGATAAATATCCATTTTCGCTCCGATTTCATAAATATCCCTTTTCGGACGAATAGAGGTAAAATATTCGCAATTTAATTTTTGATTGAAGTTTTGGGCAAAATGAAGTGTTAACTGAGACATGATGAAGTTTGATTGTGTTTGTACCTTTTTGAAATATAAAAACCTGAAGCTTGAAATCAAAACTCCAAATAAAAATCGCTACAGTTCGGTATAGTTAATACCAAAACTAGGTGAATATTGTATCATTCTATTTTGAACAAAAACTAGATAGAATACTTCCAATTTTCTTTATAAATATTTTATGAAAAAACTCTTTTTAACCTTGTGTTTAGGCATATTTGGTTTCCAAAACTATGCGCAGGTTCCTTATTTTCCCAAGCAATATATTTGCTACAAAACCTCTCAAAATTTAAAAATTGATGGAAAGCTTGATGAGGAAGCATGGCAAAAAGCAAGTTGGACAACCGAGTTTGTGGATATAGAAGGTGCCAAACAGCCTTTGCCCTTGCAAGCAACCAAAGCCAAAATGTTGTGGGATGACAAGTATTTGTACATTGCAGCCAAATTGGACGAAAAACATTTATGGTCGTACCAGAATAAGAAAGACCAAATCGTATTTCTTGAAAATGATTTTGAGGTATTTATTGACCCAGATGGTGACGGACATGAATATTTTGAACTAGAAGTAAATCCTATCAACAATACCTTCGATTTGTTTTTACCTAAATCTTATAGAAATGGTGGCGATGCACTTATTTCATGGGACATTAAAGGTATGAAAACGGCTGTCTATTACAACGGAACTGTCAATAATCCAACCGATGAGGATAAATTTTGGACAGTCGAAATAGCCATTCCTTTCGAGTCGGTGGGTATGGGATTGAATGTGCCATTTCCCAAAGATTTGAGTCTTTGGCGTATCAATTTTTCCAGAGTAGAATGGCAACATGAAATTAAAAATGGCAAATATGTCAGAAAAAATAAGCCTGATGGTACGGGCGTATTACCCGAATACAACTGGGTGTGGTCGCCACAAGATGCGATTAATATGCACATACCTGACCGCTGGGGATATTTGATTTTTTCTGACAAAAAGGTAACAGAAAGTCCTATTCAATACCAACTGCCAAGTATCGAAACAGCAAAGAGATGGATTTGGGCTGGATATGACGCTCAACAAGCTTTTCATGGAAAAAATAAAACTTATACAGCTGACCTCAACCAGTTAGGTTTGAATTGGCCAGAACAGTATCAAGTCAAAATAGAAGCTTCTGAGCATTTATTTATGATTAGATTAAAAGATTTGACCAACAAAAAACTGTTGACACTCACACAGGATGGCAGACTTTTAGTGCGAGATTTATAAATTTACCAATGTCGAGGGTTGGGCATTGGCCCTCGGCGTTCAGCTTTGGGCTTTCGGCAAGGAGCTAAAATAAGACTTTAAGCCGACAGCCCATTGCCCAAAGCTGACAGCCTATTACTGCCTTTGTTGGAATTTTTCTCCAACAAATCAGGCGTAAGCAACAAGCCAGATATTAGTTCCGTGGAGAGTTTCTCATTGACCGTTTTCTCTATTGGGCTGTCTAGCCGAAAGCCCAAAGCTGAAAGCCGAACGCTTATTTATTTTCTGCCTTTGTTGGAGTTTTCTCCAGCAAATCAGGTCTTAGTAAATCTTACCTTTAATTTTTCCCAATTTTCAATTTTTAAAAACTATGAAAAAAAGAACATTTTTGAAGCAAATTGGCTTGGGCTCCTTGGCTTTGGCTGGTGGTTCGAGTGCTGTTGCGGCTAAGAGAGAACAGCAAATTTTTTCAGCAAAATCAAAACGCAAGTTTTGGGTTTGGATAAATCCCGACCACAAAGCAAGTGAAGAGGCGCTGACTAAACAGTATAAGGAGTTTCAGGAAAGCGGTATTACTGGGATTTTCTTCGAAGCTGATGACGAAAAGCATTTTACTATTGCTAAAAAACAAGGACTAGAAACCCACCGCTGGATTTGGACCATGAACCGTGGTGAAGAAAGCCTGTTAAAATCTCATCCAGAGATGTATGCCGTGAGTCGCAAGGGCGATTCTTGTGCGACAAAACCTCCTTATGTAGATTATTATCGTTGGTTGTGCCCGTCGAAACCTGAGACAAAAGCGTATCTTGAAAATGTTGTCAAAACAGAGTTAAGTAAGCCCTATGTTGATGGTATTCACTTGGATTATGTGCGTTATTGTGACGTGATATTGCCTGTAAATCTTTGGAAAAATTACGGAATTCAACAAAATCAGGAGTTACCTGAATATGATTTTTGCTACTGTGATACTTGTCGAACGAAGTTCAAGGAGTTAAAAGGAATAGATATTTTAAAGACAGAAAATCCAGACCAAAATCTTTCTTGGCGTAAGTTCCGATACGATAATATCACTCGAATTGTCAATCATTTATCAGCTACGGCTGCATCGTTCAAAAAGCCTATTACCGCAGCTGTTTTCCCAACGCCAGAAGTGGCAAAGCGCATTGTTCGTCAGGATTGGACTAATTGGAATTTGTCAGGAGTTTGTCCGATGATTTATCACAAATTCTACAAAGAAGATGTTGCTTGGATTGGCGATGCTGTCGAAGAGGGAGTACGAACACTCCACGGGAAGTTCCCTTTGTATGCAGGCTTGTTTTTACCAGATTTTGATAATCAAGGAGAGATTGTAAAGGGTATTCAACTTGCTTTAAAGAACGGTGCATCGGGCGTTTCTCTTTTCGGAAATGTCGACGCCAAAGTTTTATCAGCCTTGAAAGAGGCCATCAAATCTGCGTAGTTGACATTGGCAAAATCAAATATTCAGAACTGTACAAAGGATTCTAACTATTGCGGATTTGGGATTTCTGATTTCGGAAATAAAGTAAAATACTTTTGTTTTTTACAAAATATAAAAGCTTACACCTCCAAAATCTAACATCCGATATCCTAAATAGAGAGTTTTATTATTCTTCGTACTTTCCTAATATCATATCTGAGAATCTCAAAAAATGCGGTCGGAAAATTATTTTTCGACCGCATTTTTGATACCATTATGCTATGTCTGACTCTACCAAAGATGCAAGCGTTGCGTTTCTACAGATAGAATACAAATTTTAAAAATCACTCAATTTAGCAACTAAAGCGCTACACGAAAATGCTCGAACGAACGCCAGTATTTGTCGCGATAAATAAAATATTCGAACTTGAAGTTTTTTTCAATTTCTGGGCTGAATGAATGTATTTTTTTGGAAGGTTCTCTGAAGTTTTTACAAGTAAAATAAAACTCACACATATTGGTACCAACCTGTCTTCCAATATACAAACATATTTCATCTGCAAGTAATTGATCGAGAAGGGTATCTTCTAGCTCGTTTAGTATTTCAAAATCGCTTTCGCTTGGTAAACCTTCATTAAGTTGCCCATTATATTGAATTTCAATCCTTAGAATCCACGGATAGGAGGGTTTGGTGTCCCATTCCAACAAGGGCAAATTTATACTTGCAATAAGCGGCATTTCATTTTCGCCAGTAGCTTGCAAGGTGGTCAATGGAATATCATCTTCGGGTACTTCGCTTGATTCATATTTTTCAATAAATTCCTTTTCGCGCCAATTAAGATAGGCAGGTAATTTAGCGATTGGAATCAATTCTGGATGATTCGGGCTTGGTCCTTGAATTTTGATTTGGTCTAATTGTACACCAGCGTTCAATTCGCCCAAAAGGTTATCCAAATACATATAAATTCCTGAGACTATCGTGCCATGTTCTTCGGCTGAATAGTCTTCATACACAATGGTAATCGCAATTTCGTCAGGATATTGAGGATATTCATCCGGGAAAAAACTTAGGCTAGGTGAATTGATAATTAACTCTTCAATACCAATTTGCCACTCTTCCATATCTACGGCCTGTTTGAGTGCTGTAATTTTCCAGTTTTTTATTTCAGGAGCAGCAGATACAAGCTCTTCGATAAAGACAATATTTTTTACGATACCGTCTGCTGTGAGTATTAACTCAGCGGTATCGTCATCGTACATACCCGATAAAAAGTATATACCTTTATGAAGCACTTCTAGTTTGGGACTTAGGATAGCAAAAAAATCTTTATCGATGTTTTCACCATCTTTTACTATTTTAAAAAACTTTTTCTCATTAACTAAGAACCAATTCCAAAATTCGCGATAAGGGTTATCGGGTGTAGGATTTTTTTTAAAAAAACGATCAATAATACTCATAAAGTTTTGTACTGTTTTGTTAAGCTTAGCAAAAATATCGTGCAAGTTTCGAAGATTTTGCTTTACGATTGAATAGAGAAGTATGTTCCTTAGGCTTGATAATTCGGGGTGACTTTTATTAAATATCGAGCTTGATGGCGAAAATATGCTCTAACAAAGACGTTTGTTTAAGGATTATTTAATTTTAGGTAAAAAGAAGTTAAGTTGTTGGCTTTGGGCAAAAGGTCTTTATAATTTCATGAAAATGCCTTTTTCTTTAGTTGAGGGCTTAATGCTTATTGCCTGAAAACTTAAATTTTGGGGCTTTCGGCTTTCAGCTTTGGGCATTCGGTAAAACATATCTATCGTGCCTAAAAAACATTTTAACACTCTTTGCCTAGTGCCTAGTGCCTAAACACATAACTTAAATCTAATTCTGCAAGATGACTTAAGAATATATCATTTATTAGATTTCAATGGATAAATGGAAAGATACTGTCAAGAGATATATCATTAAGTTAATCTTTTCTTTTTACTGATGGAAAATTAATCGGAATAAATTGAATCACCAAGATTGGGTCTAACTACTTAATGATATTCTGACTAAGCGGTCGAATATTACCAAAAAAGCCTTCTCAACTAAGCTGAGAAGGCTGTATATATTGATTGTTTTTGGAAAATTTTTTACCCTAAAATCTTTTTCAATGAAGCTAAAATTACCACAATGCCCACTAGAATCATTAGGGCTTTTGTTGGTATTTTAGTTGATAGTTTAGCCGCAATTGGAGCAGCAACCATTCCTCCCAAAATCAATCCAAGAATAACCTGCCATTGCGAAAATCCAATAACAAAAATGAAGGTTAATGAAGATGAAAGAGAGATAAAAAACTCTGCTAAGTTAACCGAACCAATTGTATAGCGAGGATGACGTCCTGAAGCAATTAGGGTAGAGGAAACAATCGGTCCCCAGCCGCCACCGCCTACAGAATCCATAAAACCACCAAACCAAGCCAAAGGACCAATCATTTTTACGTTTTTCTTTGCCTGACGTTTTACTAATGCTTTTTTGATAATGAGAATACCCAAGCAGAGTGTATAAATAGATACTGCTGGTTTGACATATCCTATGTATTGCTCTAACAAAGTTGAAAGCAAATAGGCGCCTAATATGGCTCCAATTACCCCTGGAATCAAGACCGCCTTAAAGAGTTTTGAGTTTACGTTCCCAAACTTCAAGTGCATATACCCAGAAGCTCCACTGGTAAAAATCTCAGAGGCGTGCACACTCATACTAATTACCGCGGGCGAAACGCCTACGTTTGCCAAGAATGTCGAAGCTGTTACACCATAAGCCATACCCAATGCGCCATCGACCATCTGGGCGATGAATCCTGCCATGATGTAAAAGAGAATATCGGAGGTAACTTCGTTGAATGCGGTTGTGATATTTTGGACGGTGAGATAGGTAAATAAAAAATGACCTACCAACATAAGTGCAATCGCATTGAAAATATGAATTACGATTTCTGCTGGTGTTCGTTCACGCTTCCATAAATTAATAATAGCTTCCTCAAATGGGTTTTTGGAGGATTTTTTCGGGACAATTGTTTTTGTTTCCTGAATTTCTGCTTGTGTCGAGCCTTCTATCATTGGTCTATAAAATCAATATTTCCTACAAAGTTAATAGAGTTTTATTATTCTACAAACATGATAGAGTAAATATTTTGTTGTAAAATTATTTTATCTCCTCCGTATAGAAACCATATTTGTGTTTCGCACTGAAGCTATTCAAACATTTTCGTCATGGATGAATATATTCAGCCATTAGTTGGAACGATAGGTCAAGCACAACCAATATGATTAGTTTTGGCACGAGATACCTATAAAATTCAGTACAAACCTTCTTTTCCTTTGCCATGAATTTAGGCAGCTTGGTTGATTACAGTAGAAATACTAAATCAAATTTTGGAGTAAAATACTTTAAACTTACCCTATGCAAAATCTCCTACAGGAAATTCCGACAAAAATCTGTAATTTTGCCAAAATTTTCGAGCGCAGAAGGTTCAACCGCATTTTGTGCTCCAATCATTCAATTTTATAGAAATGTCTGCAGAATACAACTTTAGAGAAGTAGAACAAAAATGGCGTCAGTTTTGGGATGAAAACCAAACCTACAAAACTGAAATCGACCACTCAAAACCAAAGTATTATGTGTTGGATATGTTCCCTTATCCATCAGGAGCGGGTTTGCACGTAGGTCACCCACTTGGGTATATCGCAAGTGATATCGTGAGCCGTTATCGTCGCCTCAAGGGTTTCAATGTATTGCACCCAATGGGTTTTGACTCTTTTGGTTTGCCTGCTGAACAATACGCTATCCAAACGGGACAGCATCCTGCCATTACAACCGAAGATAATATTGCTACATATATCCGTCAGTTGAAACAAATCGGTTTTAGCTACGACTGGTCGAGAGAAGTACGTACTTCAGATCCTAAGTTCTACAAATGGACTCAGTGGATTTTTATGCAACTTTTCAACCATTATTATGACAAAGATGCCAACAAAGCTTTGTCTATTGATTCTTTGGTAGAACGTTTTGCAGAATCTGGAAACACTGCCGTAAAAGCGGTTTGTGATGAGGAGACGCCAATATTCACTGCCGAAGATTGGAACAATATGTCGGGGCATCAGCAACAAGAAATGTTGTTGAAATACCGTTTGACTTTCCCAGATGAATCTGTCGTAAACTGGTGCCCAGGTTTAGGAACAGTTTTGGCCAACGATGAGGTAAAAGACGGTGTTTCTGAACGTGGAGGATTTCCAGTTGAACAAAAGAAAATGAAGCAATGGTCGATGCGTATTACAGCCTATGCCGACCGTTTGATTGATGGTTTGAACGAAGTAGATTGGTCTGATGCTATCAAAGAACAACAACGCAACTGGATTGGTCGCTCTCAAGGAGCATCGGTTCGTTTCAAAGTTGACCGTTCTACAGTATCAGAAGAAGCTCCAGAATTTATCGAAGTATTTACCACACGTGTAGATACCATTTACGGAGTGAGCTTTATGGTAATTGCGCCAGAACACGACTATGTTCCCTATTTGACCACTGAGGCTCAAAAAGAAGAAGTTGAGGCTTATGTAAATTGGGCAAAATCTCGTTCAGAGTTAGATCGTATGTCTGAGGTAAAACGTGTTTCAGGTGCGTTTACTGGAAGCTACGTTATCAATCCATTCAACGACGAGAAAGTACCGATTTATTTGGCTGATTATGTGTTGGCTGGTTATGGAACTGGCGCTGTAATGGGTGTGCCTTCAGGTGACCAACGTGACTGGAATTTCGCTACGCATTTCAATT
Organism: Flectobacillus sp.; assembly: GCF_049240685.1. Taxonomy (NCBI): domain Bacteria; kingdom Pseudomonadati; phylum Bacteroidota; class Cytophagia; order Cytophagales; family Flectobacillaceae; genus Flectobacillus; species Flectobacillus sp. The sequence goes on along the minus strand of NZ_JBMLSD010000371.1, from coordinate 10,630 downwards.
TGCCAATTATTCCCGTTTTGGATGCTCAAAAAGAAATTGAAACTCAAGCAGATAATACGAAAGAAGGTAAATATATCAATTCGGGTATCATCAATGGTATGGAATACAAAGAGGCTACGGCTACTTTGATTCAATCTTTAGAAGAAAGAGGTATTGGTAAAGGTAAAACACAATTCCGTTTGCGTAATGCGGTATTTAGCCGTCAACGCTATTGGGGTGAGCCAGTGCCAGTATATTTCAAAGATGGTTTGCCATACTTGATTGAAGAATCAGAATTGCCATTAGAATTACCTTCAATTGATAAATATTTACCAACCGAAACTGGCGAACCACCACTTGGTCGTGCAGAAGGTTGGAAATACAAAGGAGAATACGAATACGAGTTGAGCACGATGCCAGGTTGGGCAGGTTCGTCTTGGTATTGGTATCGTTATATGGATGCACACAACGAGGAGGCAATGGCAAGCAAAGAGGCTATCGATTACTGGCAAGCCGTTGACTTGTACATTGGTGGTTCTGAGCACGCTACTGGTCACTTGTTGTATAGCCGTTTCTGGAATAAATTCTTGAAAGATATTGGTTTAGTAAACGAAGAAGAATTTGCTAAAAAGTTGATTAACCAAGGTATGATTCAAGGTCGTTCTAACTTTGTGTATCGTATCAAATCATCGAATGGCGAAGGCAAAAAGCCTGTTTTTGTTTCGGCTGGCTTGAAAGACCAATATGAAGTGACTCCATTGCACGTTGACGTAAATATCGTAAGCAATGAAATTTTGGATATTGCGGCGTTTAAAGCTTGGCGTTCTGACTTTGCGGAGGCTGAATTTATCTTGGAAGGCGACAAATATATTTGTGGAGTAGAGGTTGAGAAAATGTCAAAATCGAAATACAATGTCGTAAACCCAGATGTATTGGTAGATAGAGTAGGAGCAGATACCTTACGTTTGTACGAAATGTTCTTGGGACCATTGGAACAAGCAAAACCTTGGAATACCAATGGTATCGACGGTTCTTTCAGATTTATCAAAAAAGTATGGCGTTTGTTCTACGATGAGCAAGGCAAATGGAAAGTGAAGGACGAAAAAGCTACGAAAGAAGAGTTGAAGGTATTGCATACAGCCATCAAAAAAGTAGAAGACGATTTAGAGCGTTATTCGTTCAATACCGTAGTTTCAAGTTTGATGATTTGTGTAAATGACTTAGGTTCGTTGAAATGTTCTAAAAAGGAAATTTTGGAACAATTAGTCATCTTAATGTCTCCATATACGCCACATTTGTCGGAAGAATTATGGTCGTTGTTGGGTCATGAAGCTGGAACTGTTTCAAAGGCTTCTTTCCCTAAATTTGAGCCATCGTACTTGGTAGAATCAAGTTTCGAATATCCAATTTCTATCAATGGAAAAGTAAGAACAAACATTGCTTTCCCTGTAGATTTGGCAAGTTCAGAAATCGAAGCTGGTGTATTGGCAAACGAAGTAGTACAAAAATGGCTTGAAGGGAAAACTCCTAAGAAAGTTATCGTTGTACCAAAACGTATTGTTAACGTTGTGTTGTAAGATAATTTAGAAGGGTGAATTGTGAGTGGTGAATGTAGTTTTTAAAAAGAAATTCACCAGTAGAGACGTAATACTTTACGTCTTAACAAAGTATCAATCTGAAATATAATTTCAAAAAGGCGGTCGAAATTAGTTTTTCGACCGCCTTTTTGGTTGCGGGTGAATAAATTCAGCCGCTAAATGGAATCACTTTTATTTCCAACTAGGGTGCGACTTCAATCGCACCCTAGTTGGAAATAATGCAGGTTTTCTATTAAATTTTTGTCATAAGGAAGATGATATGAAATGTTATTGATGCGCAGTTTGTTACTTAAAAGAGCGATTATTCATCTTTATCCAAAATCATAAATCATCTCTTTATTCGTTCTGAACAAAACAACTTTGACAAAATGGACATTACAGCATTACAATTCCCCATTGGAAAATGGTCGCCAAAAGGCGAGTACACACCAGAAGAGTTTCAGGAAAGACTCAATATCTTAAAGAATATCCCTGCCGAGTATCGTGCTTTAACTGAGAATTTGTCGCACGAAGATTTACAAAAACAATATCGTGAAGGAAGTTGGACTATTCAGCAACTCATCAATCATGTGGCAGACATGCATCTTTTGCATTATATCCGTTTCAAACATGCCTTGACTGAGACCGACCCTAATGGTGTGGTGGCTAAAATTGATGCTTGGGCAACGATGGAGGAGGCCAAAACGGCACCTATCGCATTTTCATTACAAATGATAGAAGGTACACATGCTCGTTGGGCCTATCTGATTGAGAAAATGTCAGAGGAGGAATTTCAAAAAGGATATTATCATCCTATTCGTCAAATATACATCAAGCTCATTGATGCCTTGGATATGGGTGCTTGGCATGCCAAACATCATTTGGAGCATATCAAATTGGCATTGGGTAAGTGATGCTTGTTTTTAATCAAAATTTGATTTTATAGTCCAAGAATTAGTCTTGGACTTACTTTTTTAAACAGTTACAACTATCTCGACAATTGTATCGACACATAAAAGTATGGGCTTTCGCCAAAAAATGTTAAAACGCTTTGCTTTCAACCTGCCAATTTTATTCTAATTTTTAAGTAGTGAAACTAAGTAATAGGAAAGCTTAGAATAATAGCATATCTGAGGTAAAATTTGACCATAACCTTTTGATTATGAATATCTTCAAGTAACCAATCTACCATTAACAAATAACGTTTTCCTACTTAAGTAATCGTGCAGAATAAGATTTAATTTATGAGTTTAAGCACTAGGAAACAGGCACAATGCAAAGAATGTTAAGATGTTTTTTTATAGCCATAGCCATGCTTTTGTCAAAGCCCACCGCCCAAAGCTGATACCTGAAAGCCCAAAGCACAATCTTAAATTTTATTTTGCCCACTAACATAAGTTTAATAAAATACATCTATTGAGGTAGTTCTGGTGCTTGAACCCTGAAGGGCGCAGAGGTGATAGAACCCAAAAATGCAATTAAAGCCTCTTGTTCTGGTTTAGAAAGATTCAGTTTTTTAATTAAGGGTGATGTTTTGGGAAACAAAGGGTCATTCCTTTGTCCGTCATCTTTTGGTTTGGGCTGAGGCATTCCGTTATTATACATGGCTACAACCCCTTCTATTTCATCAAATAGACCATTGTGCATCCAAGGACGTGTACGAATGATATCCCTCAAGATGGGGGTTTTGAACTTGCCAACATCTTCTGCTTTTTTGGTTGTATTATAAAGCCCCAAATCTTCATATTCTCTCCCGTAGAAGGTAAGCCCAACATTGTGAAATTGATTGTCAGAAAACAACGGTCCATTATGACAATTGATACACCTAGCTTTTGTTCTAAAAAGGTGTAATCCTAATATCTCTTTATCGTTCAATACTTGGGCTTTTCCGCTCAGAAACTCATCAAACTTACTTTTACGACTAACAAGAGTTTGTTGAAAAATAGCAAGTGCTTTCAATATGTCATGCTTAGTAATTTTTTCTTTTCCGAATGCATTTTTAAAATGTATCTTGTAACCTTTGATTTTGTTAAGCTCTTGGGGTAGTTTATCCAAGTTTTCATTCATTTCACCCTCTGACAAGAGAGGCCCTAAGGCTTGCTCCTCTAAGCTGGACGCCCTGCCATCCCAGAAATACTTTTTGAAATACCAAATATTTAAAAGGGAGGGAGCATTTCTTTTGGTTTTCAGGTGGTTGTGTCCTACAGAGCGCTCCTTGCCATCTGTCCAAGATAAATCGGGTGCGTGACAGCTTGAGCAAGAAATCTGGTTTGAGCCACTAAGTCGTGGGTCAAAGAAAAACATCTTTCCCAGCGCAATAATGTCCTTCAATGAGTCCTTTTTAGAAGCAATAGGAGCGCTAGGCAGGATACCTAACTCTTTCCAAACAATCCCAGAATCTACTTGTGGCTTAGGCCAATTTTTGGGGTTGTCACTATAGATTTTTCGAAGCGAATCAATGCTTTCGACCGTATGAGTTTCCTGAAAATCCTGAAATGAGAAGAAGGTGATGCTGAGTAATATAATGATTAATATATATTTAAACATAATTCAAGATAAGTAATAGGAAAGCTTAAATTAATAGTATATCTGAGGTGAAATTTGAATGTAATTTTCTGATTATGAATACCTTAAAATGGCCGATATACTATTAATTAATAACGTTTTCCTACTTAATTAAAAAATAATTCCAGTTGAAATCTCAATCATAGATCTCGATTTGCCAAGTGCTAATGCATTATTGGATAAATTTTGTTGAAAACTAAAACTTCCCTTAATAAACATATTTGAGAATTTAGATTTTTGGTATAAATAATTGAGTTCAAGCCCCGAATCCATACTATTACTCCTAAGATAATCATAGTCAGGGCGAATGATTTGTTGGACAGCCTCACTCTCAAAAATAGGAGAGATAACAAGTTTAGCAGATAGGTTCTGCTTTAATTGAGTACGCAATCCTATTTTTATTGTTTGTTTTTGGCGCCAATGCCAAGCTTTGGCTATTCGTAATGATACTGTCGTAGAGCTCAATTTCATACGATTGTTGGATACTCCATCAGCTTTATCCATACTTTCCAGAATTCCATTCAAATAAAATTCCCAAAATTGAATGCTTGTATAACCTGTAAGAATTCCTATTCGATTAGTATTATATACAAAATTATTTCCATTGAGTTGGGCATTATAATCTTTTCCCTGTTGCTGTTCAAGAGTTACTTCGGACAACCAGTATTTTGATGGTGTTTTGTAATTATATCTTACTGATAGATATGGGCTATTTAGTTGAAAAGTACTTAAGTCAAATTCGAAATTGCTAGTTGATGCGTTTCGGTAATAGGATTGTTTTTTAGATTTTAACCCTGTTAATAAATTGATTTTGTAAAATTCTTTGCTGATTGCTATTGCTAGCTCCAAGTCATTTTCTTGAATCCTTTCTCTCAAAGATTTCCCATTTGTAACCGTTTGCTGTTGTAAAACGTAACCAAAACCTCCATTTAGATAGTTTATGTATTCTGGATAAATAAGGCTCGAACCATATAAATCATTTTTGTATCCAACACTTACATCGTTTTTTCCATACCCAAACCTGTAGGTTATGCCCGTGTAGAAGTGCTTTGATAGCTCATAACCCACTGAAAATCTTGGTTTAAACCCGAAGACATTAATATTTGGCCTAGGGTCAATTGTTCGATAATTTTGACGTGCGATATAATCTGTACCTACACCTACTCTGAGTCGTTTACTTAGAAGGTTTGTGGTCATATCACCCGATAACACATAGCTTATTTTATTCCAATTACCTGGTTTTTGAGCAAAAAGATAATAGGGGCTTGGATCATATATGTCATAACGATGAGCAAGTCCTGCTTCACGTTGCCATTCTCTTTCATAAATAAAGCTCCCCGAGACTCTTATGTTTTTGATATCGTGGATGCCATAAGAGGAAAAAGACATTTTTGTCAAGCCTTGAGGTTCTTGTACTCTTTTGAAGTAGCCATCTACCTGATGATATGATAACTGGGCAACACCAAAATTGCGTACTGTAGATTGATAAAGTAAAGATGGATGTTTTGTATAAAAATCAATCTGATTAGTAGTACTAAACAACAAAAATGATTTTGTATCAAATTTTGTTTGGGTGGAGTCTTGGGCAATCGTGGGGAAGATACCTGCAAATCCTAATACCAAGCTGATAATCCTACCTAAATACTGGAGCATAATTATTAAAGTACGACAATCATGCAAAAATAATTTGCATGATTGAAGATGAATGTTTTATTTAAAACCTCTTGGATTAGCCAAGTCGAAATAATCAAAGTCATTAGAAGAGTTATTGGTATCTTGAAGTACTCTGCGAGTTCCAATAACTTTGGAGGTTTTACGAATAATCGACTGGGATGAATAAGAACCTTTCGGAACAAATGCAAACCCAGCATCAAAGTTGGCAGCAAATTTCTTAGGAACTTGTTCTGATACGCCTGGCTGTGTTTCTACCGCATCAATCACATACTTGTTAGGTATTTGGTAATAATACTTTGTAGTACTTGAGATTGTGGTGGTATTCGGAGCTGGATACTGTGGATATGCCTCTACTTTATCCGTTGTTTTAAAAATAAAGAAGCCATTCCGTCCTGGATTGTCCAAAATATAATCCGTACCAAAATAAGTCAACACCTCAAGATTAGGTACTTTAGGATTATCAATGTCGGAGTCAAGCGGTTTTGCTAACAGGGGAGCTAGGTATACTTCAAAATCTGCATTGCTCAAGTCAATAGTTAAGGCAGGATTTCTTACGGTAATACTAGTACCATCGTTAGAAACAAACGGGGATTTATGATTCTGAGCCGACTGTGCAATCACAATGCTCTCTCCGGGTTTGACTGGGTACGTAGTACCATTTCCACCAATGCGATAAAGCGATTTAGTATAAAAATAATCTTCATTGGCACGTGTAATAGAGGTAGGCATACCTATTGACTTGGTCCAATCCCACTGACCATTTGGTAAAAAATAGTTTCTTGTAGCATCAAAAGTTGTAGAGGCGTTTCCAAGGGCTTCGCCAATGTACATTTGATCGGCATATAAAATTTCGTTGGAGTTATTAAAAATCTCGATAAACTGATCCCGATAAAGAGCTCCGTCTGTACGATGCGAACCTGCATAATACACTTGCTTGATGAGCCAGTCTCCTACACGTCCTGCTTTTAACACAAGTTGAGGAATTGTCGATATTGTTGAAGTATTAATTAATTGATTCTTGATTGAAGCATTAAATACTACATTTTCTGTTGTTACAATTCCTGTAGCCTCCTGATAAGTAGTTGCTGGGATAGTCACAACAGCATCAATATCGTAATTGCCCGGAATTACCCCTGTAAATAGAGCTTCACCGGTAGAGGTAGTCGCCACATTAGTCGACTGTTGTGTATTGACACTTGTTATGGTAAGTTTGATGTTTTCTAATGGGAATGAATAGCCATTGAATGCTTCATCATAATTGATTTTCATTTTTACAGTCAAAGATTCTACACCTGGATCAATATCTTTACAGGCCGTCATAGTGGGTATTAGTCCTATGAACAAGAGTAATGTATGGAGTTTCATATTGCTGATTTTGTTTAATAATATTCCGATAAATGAGTGGAAATAGATTCGGTCTTCTTGCTCTAGCTTATAAGCTCTGTATCTCGAAGTGTCTATTTCTGAAATGGAAAGGTAGGTATATCATTCTTGTTTAGATTAAACTACCATTTTATTGAAATTTCAGCCCCAAAAGTTGGGTCTTGATTCAGAATAATGAGTGAATTTCCTGTAATATTCAAGTAAGACGGACGATAATTAAATACATTGTAAGCATTAAAAGAGAATCGTATTTTATTTTTAATTTCTTTGGTAATTCTTAAGTGAAAATTTGGATAGATAAAAGGTACTTGAGTACTAGAAGTAGCTTCTCGGTCTAAAATAGATACTACCAAATGACTAAACCTAGAATCATTTACCTCAGAAACGGGAATCACCGATTTTTGCAAGTTTCTATCTAAGTATGCAGTTGGATATTTAGATGCACCTTTAAACTCCGTATTATCCATCCAATATACTTCACCAATTAAACCAATAATCAAGGCTAATTTAGGGATATGTGTATTGGTAGTAAAAGTTGATTTTAGATTTGTACCAACCGAAATACCGTTATCATAAAATCCAAATACAGCCTCTTTATTCCATTGAATAAGATCAATGGCAGGAATGTATAACTCTGAAGAAGCAGCATAGAAAGTGCTTCGTGTGTATGCCATGGCCAAGCTAAAGGAGGTGGCTATACCTTTAATTTTTTTGGTTGACAGTGTTAGCTCGACTCCATTGTTGTCTGTGCTAAGATTATTAACAACTTCTGAATACATAATAGGATAAATTTGATTTTGGTCTGTTGCCCAATAGGTAGGCTTTTGACCATCTGCAACAGAGTAGTCATAAACTGGTAAGGTAACTGGTATGATGGTTCTAGTAGCATCAAAACCATTTCTTGTTTTTTTGTAGTAATAGTATATTGCCGTATTAATTACTTTATCAGTATATACTAGACCTACCTCAAATGTACTACTTTTAGAAGAACCTAAATGGCTGTTGTTTGGGTTAATAACTTCTGTATGAACAAGATATAAGTTTTCGTTGGGGTTGTTGGTATAATATTTTATTAGAGGAATATCACTATATACCGGGCCTGGATATCGTTGTGATAGAGACGCTGATTTTGATGACCAACCCAATGCCATATTGAATCGTAATTTGGTATTTAGTTCATAGGAAGTACTTATTCGTGGAGAATAATTGGCCATATTGTTTTGAATATCGAACCTCATTCCAGCACGTACATTTAGAGGCTTTTGGTACACTGGAAGATCAAATCTATCTTCTACATACACACCATAGTCTAATTCGGTAGGTACAGTTTTGAAGCTGTATGGCCTATCGTTCAAATTTCCCGTTCCATAATTGTAATGTCGTGGTTTGGTTTCGTCAAAAATTTGTCCTTCACCTTTATTGGCACTATAAGACAATGATAGCCCCATACTTAAGGTATGTAATATTTGAGCGGTATTAAATGTAACCGTGTTTTCTATACGCGAAAAAGCAGAGATAGGTTTCCCTTTAATCCAACGGTACGATAAATAAGTGCCGGGTATAAAGAATCCCTCATGCGTACCCGTAAACATTTGTGTTGTCACAGCTCTTACACTGTTGTTCAAATATCGCTGATCAAAGGATTCTTGGCTACCGTAGCTGTACCTAAAATTTAGAGACAAAGAGCGTGAGAAAGCTTTATTAATGTGCCAATCCATTCGATTGGATAAACTAAAGTTTCTGGAACTAAACCTTGATTCTGCCTCTGTTCCATCATCAGGGTCTTTTTGCGTTTTGTCCAAGGTGGTGCTGTAATCTATAGAAAGGGTATTTTTAAAATCATTTTTTTTCCCTTTGTACACAGTCCACATAAGTCCAAGGCCTACACGGTTATATGATTTGATATTTTCTCTTGGATCATTATCCGAATTTAGGAAATTCATACTTACGTTCAAGGCTCCAAGTTTTTGATTTAGCGTAAAGCCTTTATCCAACGAAAATTGTGATGTACTTTCTCTAAATCGGCTATTTAAACGCCAATCTGTTTTACCTGCTTTCCGATTCACAATCACAGCTCCGTCTGTCATATCACCATATTTTACCGACGCTACCCCCGATACCACTTCAATACTTTCAATATTGTCGACTGGTATCTGTCTTAAATCAACGCCATTGTTTGCAAAATCGGCAGAACCATATTTAGCTGTAAGTTGTCCAACACCTGTGATACTACCATATTTGCTTATGTTCACCGATTGCATATTGGCATTATTCGAAATAGGACTTCCATCTACTATAATGGCTGTACCAAAGGCGTTATTTACGGCATGCGTTCCAGTGGCCGCAGATCGTAAAGTAAGAAAATTTGGACTTTGTAAATCTGGATTTGTTACAGATTTGCCCGGTAATAATTTCAAAACATCGGCCAAACTATTGGCTTGAACTTGCTCTATTACTTCTCTATCAAAAACAAAAGAGGAATTGGATGTGTTGGTGACTTTTCTTTCTGCATTTACCATTACCTCATCCAATGACAATGACAAGTCTTCTAGGATAAAATTGACACTGATACTGCTTAATTTGGAGATTGTGATTTTTTTTTGAACTGTTCTTTTTCCAACATGAGAGGCCACAACCACCACTTCGTTTCCGATAGAGGCTGGAACTGCAAATTGAAAACTACCATCTTGTTTAGCACTCGTTCCAAAGCTTGTTTCTTGAACTCCCACGCTACAGTAGGGTAAAGAATTCCCCTTAATATCTTTTACAAATCCACGAATACTAATCGTTTTTTGAGCAAATAGATTTATATTAAGAAGTAGTAATAAAATGGATGTAGTAATTTTACCGATACGAAACATGAATTTTAAATTGATGAAATAATATATTTTCCTCCAAAATTGATAGCTTTTATATGTCTTCTATCAATTTTTAAATGGTAAACGTCATTTAGTTACTGAGTAAAATTAAATTTAAGTTATATGAAGCACTAGACAACCGGCAGAAGGCAAAGAGTGGTAATTTGTTTTTTAGTAACAATAGATATGTTTTTTGCCGAATGTCCCTTACTGAAAGCCGAATGCTCAAAACTTACTCTTGGACTCATTTTTTTACACTTTGAAATTGTTGCATAAAAATTTTAAAAAAAATAATGCTTAAATCTCAATTTCTCGTTCTGGCCATTACGCAGATTGTGAATAATCTTAATTCAGTTTACGAAATGCTCAAAGTTGTGCACCAATAAATTGCCCTTGATACCCTTACCTTCATTGTTCATATTAAATTGATGTCACAAAGTTAAATCTTATTTAGACTTAATCCAAATAAATGTAAAATAATCTAAATAAGCTTCTCTTGAAAATTACTTTTTTCAGCAAAGGCAAATGAAAAATCGACTCAAATACGGGTGTTTTTTTATTTAATAACTAGTCAAACTTTGAATAATACAATTT
>NZ_JBMLSD010000370.1:0-7820 GCF_049240685.1 Flectobacillus sp. | reverse complement strand
CAATCTAATTTTGCTAATTAGCTAAATTTTTTATTCAAAATTGGATAAATCAAAATGGCAATCAGAATAACACTTGTCCCTGCATAAAACCCTAGATTCATTTGTTCTTTTTCTCCAAAAATTAAGTAAGCAAAAATAATCCCATACACAGGCTCGAGATTGAGTGCAAGATTGAAAATAAAAGCAGAGAATTTGATTAATAGTTCAACCGTAACCGAGAAAGCATAAACTGTACAAACCAGAGAAAGTATGCCCAACCAAAGCCAATCCCAACCCGCTGGAATTATTTGATTAATTGATAAATAGCCACTCTGGAGCGTGTAAACTAATGGAATCAACGAGGTAATAGCTGCACCTGTCATTTCGTAAAATGTAATAACCTGCGAAGGAAAGGCCTTACCAAGTTTTGAGTTGATTACCGAAAATAAGGCGCTTAGCATAGCCGCCAGAATACCCAGAATTAAGCCCCAAATATGTTTGACTTCCGATAAAAAAATCATACATAGTCCACCAATCACCAATAACCCAAGCAAGACTTCATGTGGACGAATTTTACGTTTGTAAGTAATTGGCTCGATAATGCTTGTCCATAAGGTGGCAGTAGAAAATCCCGCAAGACATAAGGCTACATTGGATATCTTGGCCGCAAAGAAAAATAGAAACCAATGAAGTGAAATCAAAAACCCCGTAGCGAGTAATTTAATTGCTCCCGCACGACTAACACGTAAATCTACCTGACGTACTTTTAATACTACATAAATACCCAGAGCAGCAATACTCGTCCTAAAAAATACGGTGCTAAGGGAATGTACAGAAATGAGCGTACCCAAAATTGCTGTAAAACCTAGCAACAACACAATGAAATGTAATTGAATATAGTCTTTGGTAGTCTTGTTTTGCATAAGTTTTGTTATTGTGGTTGAAGATTAGGACTTTTAGTCCTATTTACAAAAAATAAATATCATATAAAATAAAAATGAGTTAACTATTGAGATAGTAATCAATGGCTTACCACTCGAAAAGTTAACTCATTTAGAGGAGTTTTTGAAGAGCACTTATCTAAATGCTCAATTGTAAGTTAGTCGAACAAGGATTTCCAATAATTTCGGAACGGAAATAAACTAAAATACCTTTATTTTTTACAAAATATAGAAGCTTACACTTCCGAAATCCCACATCTGATATCCAGAATAAATATTTTTAGAGTCCTTCGGTTACGGCATTGGTGGCAAAAGTATTCGCGTATGAAGCAATATTTGCCATCCAATTTTGGAGTGTTTTAATAAACTTATTGGTTTTAGGATGCTCTAATTTAGTAGCTTGTTCAATCCAATCATTAAGTAAATGAGTCATATTTTCAGCATCAGTAGCACTCTGGTAAATGGCATGGAATCGGTTACGTTGTATATAAAATTGGTGTAGGGTGGGGCTTTTTTCAAAAGCCAGATTCAATAAATGAGTTTGTTCCTCAGTGCAGTTTTGTGCTTGCTTAAACAATAACCATTTGATGTTTTTGAACTCTTGATGGGTTTGATAAGTTTTACGAAGCGATTTTCTGACGGCATCAAGGGATTCATTAAGGGCTTTGACAATATGAAAATGGTCTAATGTAATCTCCGCATTGGGAAAACATTGTCTGGATGCCAAAATATAGGAGTCCAAAATGTCACAAGACACAACTTGGATTTGCTGACAAATTTCAGCCCCTATGCTGACAAACAGGACATTGACCTGTCTTCACCGATAGATGACAGTGAATAACTAACTTGGAGGGTAAGTGCTCTATTGAATCAACCTTCAAATCTGGCAAGGATAGAAGATTTTCGTAAAAACTGTTTTCCGACATATATTTAACTTTCCACAAAAATATTCAAAGACCCAATTTTTATAAAAAACATTTTTAGCTTTCAGCTTGGGGCTTTCAGCAAAAACAAATCTATTGTTACTAAAAACAATAACACTCTTTGCCTGTTGCCTTGTGCCTGTTGCCTTCAACAAAAACTTTAATCTAATTCTGCATACTTAAGTTAGCATACAAAATAAAATCTAACTTTTGAGCTTTCAGCTTTGGGCATTCGGCAAAACATATCTATCGTCACTAAAAAACGATTTAACACTCTTTGCCTTCTGCCTGTTGCCTTGTGCCTAAAACACAAAAGTTAAATCTAATTTTGCACGACTACTTAACAGTTAACTCCTTTAAATCGCTCCTTTGGCCTTCAACATTAAATATTTATTGATGGTATTAATAGATAATTGCTGAGGACTTGTCAATAACGCCTGAATCCCATATTGCTCTAACTCTTTTACAATTAGCTTTTTTTCATAGTAAAACTTTTCTGCAATAGTTTTTTGGTAAATCTCTGCCGTTGTCGAAGCGGGTTGTTCAAGGATATTTTGTAGACCAGTGTTTTCAAAGAAAACTACTAAAACTAAGTGTTCTTTAGCAAGTTTTCGAAAATGAGGCAGCTGGCGACGCATAGAATTGACCGTTTCAAAATTGGTATAAATAATCAAAAGACTGCGTTGTTTGATTTGCTTTTTGACATGGATATACAAAGCCTCGTAGTCGCTTTCTTGAAAAAGTGTTTGTTGGTGGTACAACATATCCAAAATACGCTGAAGTTGCCCAGATTTTCGGTCGGCCAAAAGCGTCTGATTAATTTTATTCGAAAAAGTAATAATTCCTGCTTTGTCGTGCTTGTGTAAAGCGATATTGGATAGCACCAAACTCGAGTTAATCGCGTAGTCCAATAGCGTGAGTCCATCAAAAGGACTCTGCATAATTCTACCTTTGTCGATAAGGCAATAAATAGACTGCGCTCGTTCGTCCTGATAACTATTGACCATCAGCTCGTTGCGCCGGGCTGTAGCCTGCCAGTTGATAGTTCGAATATCATCACCTTGTACATAGTTTCTGATTTGTTCAAACTCCTGTGTATGCCCAATTCGTCTGATTTTTTTGATACCTACATCCGTCAATCGGTTCGAAATCGCCATTAATTCGTATTCTCGCATTTGCAAAAATGAGGGATAGACAGCTACCATTTTATCTTTTTCAAACTGAAAACGACGCTGTAACAAACCCAAAGGCGAACTCACAAATACATTTAAGGCTCCAAACAGATATTCGCCTCGTTCGGTAGGTCGGAGTGTATATTGTACATTTTGGGTCGTATTACTTGCTAGTTGGGTATCTATTTGAAAATCTCTTTTTTGAAATTGAAAAGGAATTTCATCGACTAAGCTAACTTTTACCTCAAAACCATAACGATTTTCTAAGGCAATTTCGATGGTATTCTGGTCGCCATTGGACAAACGTTCTGGAATAAATCGTTTGGCAATAAGCGTTTTTTGACTTCCAAACAACATTGCTATATCCACCAAGAGCATTCCTCCGAAGGCCAAGCTTAATAAGATAGCAATATTAAAAAGCCAAGGCAACACAAATGCCAAGCAAAAAAGACTAATGAGAGCAGTAAATCCCCAATAGACAGGTTTATTGATATAGATAGATAATATTTTTTTCACGAGAAAGTAGAATTGTACAAGTAAGACAATAGCATAGAACTGGACTCTTTGCTATTAGTAAATTTGAATGGTTTTTTCCACAAAGTCAAACGCTTTGTTGCAACTTTAAAAGTAAAGTTTTCAAAAAATAGATTAAACATCTCAAATTGACTCAACTCGAAGATTTTGGGTAGAACCAAGCAGCTTCTATTCATTGAATCCTAATACGATTGGCGTTTTGAGCTTTTTTTCGTAAACTTGTCAAGAAAGCCTAGAAAATTAGTGTTGTTGGAAAAGATGAATAAAAATAAATTCTTGCTTGTGGATAGGCAAATTAGTACAAAAACTTACTTCTTATTAACAGATGAATTCTCGCGCAAAAATAAAACAGGTATTTGAGGAAATGGGCAAAATCGTGGTAGGCCACGAGCGTCTTACCAACCGATTATTGATTGGATTATTTACAGGGGGGCACGTTCTTTTGGAAGGTGTACCAGGTTTGGCCAAAACCCTTACGATAAATACGCTTGCCAAAATCCTTGATTTGAACTTTCACCGTATTCAATTTACTCCCGACTTATTACCTGCCGATTTGATTGGTACGATGATTTACAACCGTAAACTCGACGATTTTGAGGTACGCAAAGGACCCATTTTTGCCAATATCATTTTGGCCGACGAAATCAACCGTGCACCTGCCAAAGTACAGTCGGCATTGTTGGAGGCGATGCAAGAAAAACAAGTAACGATTGGTGACGAAAGTTATATTTTGGATAAACCTTTTTTGGTACTAGCCACACAAAACCCCGTAGAGCAAGAAGGTACGTTTCCGTTGCCCGAAGCCCAAGTAGACCGTTTTATGCTAAAGGTATTTATGGGATATTTGAGCAAAGAACAAGAGCTAGAGGTAATGCAAAAAATGTCAAATATGGACTTTAATTACAGGCCAAAGGTTATTTTGACAAAAGAAGATATCTCTAATATTCGTCAAGAAATCAATAAAATTACCATTTCTGAAACCCTAGAAAGATATATCATCGAATTGATATTTGCGACTCGTAAACCAGGAGATTATGGTTTGAGAGATGAAGCGCGTTATGTGCAGTTTGGCGCATCGCCACGAGCAACAATTAACCTTAACCTTGCTGCAAAAGTGCTTGCTTATCTTGATGAGCGAGATTATGTGTTGCCAGAAGACATCAAAGAAATAGCTCCAGATGTATTAAATCACCGAATAATGCTCAATTACGAAGCCGAGGCCGATGGTATCACAACGATGCAGGTAATAGATACGATACTGAGAAGAGTGGCAATTGGCAGATAAATAAAGTCAATTCTTGATTGAATGATTTGTGAACGAGTGAATACTTTTATTCTATATTTTAGCAGTAGATTCGTAGCGCATTGCTATGTCGAAAATTGTATACAACAAAAATCACTTACTCACAAATCAGTCAATCACTTAATTGATGGTAACAGGAACAAGTATTTAGAAGTTAATCTTTTCGTGAATGATATATTCAGGGCGGTTTTTGATTTCTTCAAACATATTGCCTAAATATTCTCCTAAGACCCCAATCGTAACCAATTGAACTCCCCCAAAGAAGATAACAGCTATTACCGTAGATGCCCAGCCATGAACCAAGGTTTCTGGTCTGAAAATCAATCCAGTCACAACCCAAGCACCTAGTCCTAATCCTACCAACAAGCTTAAAGTTCCTAGCCCAAGCGCCAATTTAAGCGGTTTCTTACTAAAATAAAGTAAACTTGTGGAGGCAAATTTGAGCATTTTAGAGAGAGGATATTTGGTTTCTCCTGCAAATCTTTCTTCACGCACATACATGATAGGTACTTGCTTGAAACCAATCCAAGATATTAATCCTCTGATGTATTTATTCTTTTCGGGTAAAGCTTTGAAAGCCTCAATAACATGCTTGTCGATAAGTCTAAAATCACCAGTATCAACAGGTAATTTAGTATCTGACAAAAAGTTGATAGTACGATAAAATAAAAGAGCCGTTAATTTTTTGAAGAGTGTTTCGCCTTTACGTTTTTCTCGCATCCCGTACACTACATTCGCATTTTGTTCGACATGAATTTTTACCATTTCTGGAAATAACTCAGGAGGATCTTGCAAGTCGGCATCAATGATAATGGCAACATCGCCGCTACAAGTCTGTATACCTGCTGTTACGGCGGGCTGGTGTCCAAAATTCCTAGAGAACCCAATGACTTTCACATTAGCATCTTTTTGGGCTATATCCTTCAATATCAAAAGAGTGCGGTCGCGACTACCATCATTGACAAAGATAATTTCATAGCCATTATGGCCAAAAGATTGCATCGTTCTTGAAACTCGTTCGTAGGTATGTAAAATTACCTGCTCTTCGTTGAAGCAAGGAATAATAATCGAAACGGTCAAGTTATATTTCTCAGACATACGTTTTTATATAATTGTATTGTACAAGGCTAGATAATACCCTTAGGCTATTGATTATTAGGAGTTAATCTTTTAAAACAATGACTTTTTTCTTAAAATAGGTAGCATAGCATTTATTCCAAAGATGGTCTTGATTACTTTTTATTTCATCAAAATACAAGGTTTTTGGAGTATGTTTTAGAGGAGCAACATAAATAGTATCTGATTTTGACTCCTGAATTTGTTTGTATCTCAATGTCATCTCCTCATCGTATCCTTTGGCATTTCCTGAAAGAATATCAGCATACATTATTCTTAAATTAGTGCTTCTTGACCATGAAAATATGGATGCCGCTGTAAATACCAATACAAAAAGAATCTTGTGTAAAGGTAAGGATAGTAATTGAGGATATTGATTTAGACCACATAAAATCAAATAAAACCAACCTACCAAAAAGAATATGTAAATAGCATTTTTGACACGGTCTGGCACTCCATCTGGATTCCCATAATGTATAGCGAAAAACATTAATACTAATAAAATCCCAAGACTAGCCATTACATAAAGGAGGTTTGTTTTGAAAAGCCCTGATTTTGTGCTCGGAACAAATTTTTGGTACCATGCCGATAACAAAATAGTCATTGGAATCAGCGGACTATACACTACCCAATGAAAGCCATCCTTTAATGTTGACTTAATAGCTTTGGTAAGTGCCAACACTATATTTCCACTCAAAGCCCCACCTTGCATTCGTACTTGATTGCCTGGTGCTTTTATTACTAAAAAATAAGCACATAATACCGCCACAATCCCCAGCATGGTAATAAACTTATCAAAACGTTTTTCGAATAAAAGTAAATATAACCAGACCAGTCCCAAAAAGGCCAAAATCATCAACATCACTACCTCGTTTGAACCTACTATAAAAAACACCAATGTTGCACAAAGTAACGCAATACCATTGTGAAGAGAGCGATACTGTGGGGCATAATAGCGAATAAGCACTGCCATGAGATACATCCAATAGCTCACCGAAATTGGAAATATGAATACAGAGGTATACCAGAAAAAATTATCGATAATACTAGCAGTCTCGGCAATATACAAACTCATGAAAGCCGCAGTTAATACCAATTTATTGCCTCGGTTGGTTGGTATAAACTCTCCAATCATTAAGTAAAAAGAGTGAAACAATAGCCCAATCATGAGGACTGGCATAATTTTGACGAAGCCAAAATGACCAAAAGCTAGAGGTGTAGCATGAAAGAGCATGTTGGAAATATATCTTCCAGACCAACCCTCATAATACAAACGCTGTCCTTCCCAAAAACCATAATCACGTGTCATGTAAGCAAAACAGTAATCGTCTGCTACCGAAGGATGATTGAAATAGCCCAAAATGGCAATAGGTATTACGCTGAGTAAAAAGATTACCCAGATAATTGAGTGCGAAAAAGCCTTTGTCTGTATGAGTTTCAAAATCAAAAGTAAACTTGAGTGAATAAATATGAAAGAAATCCACCTTATCTCTTTATCGACAAAATGAATTGGTAAGTATGCCTACCTGAAAGCCCAAATTTTTAAAATTTAGTGCTCATTCTCTGAAAGGTTTCAGAACAATAACTACTTTTATCAAGAAGCTTTTAGCAAAATTACCGTATTTATTAGATTTTATTGTTAGCCAATTAATAAATACTCATTTTGATTGTATATCACTCACTACAAATGGGTGTTGTATGAACGCTCTCGTTTCGGATTAGGAGAGTACGGAGTACTATAAAAAATGGATATCGTAGGCAAAATACCTTCAAACTATTGCACATTCGGCAAAAACAATTTAACACTCTT
Source organism: Flectobacillus sp. (assembly GCF_049240685.1). Lineage (NCBI taxonomy): Bacteria > Pseudomonadati > Bacteroidota > Cytophagia > Cytophagales > Flectobacillaceae > Flectobacillus > Flectobacillus sp. Next base: position 42 of record NZ_JBMLSD010000370.1, on the reverse strand, counting down.
TGCCTTATGCCTAAAAAAAAAGTTAAATCTAATTCGGCACGG
>NZ_JBMLSD010000369.1:0-4145 GCF_049240685.1 Flectobacillus sp. | reverse complement strand
GGTTTTCCATCCTGAATATTTACCAATAATTCATGATGCAATGTTCTTAATACAGAAGGGAATTTCTTATCGCTAAAAGTTGGTAATGTAATAGGACTTTCGGCCAGAATAATCTGAAGGTTATTCTCGTACACATAAATGCCTGTTTCGTCTTCTTGAATATCGACAGCACGACCGTCTTGTAGTTCCAAATGCACCAAATATTCTGAGGGTACAATAAGGGCAGATTTTACTTTCCAACGACGAATTACACGTTTATCGCTTAGTGAGATAATTCGTCCGTCTTTGTAAAACATTTTGGGACGATTTCCCATTCCGAAAAAAAAGAACTTAGCATCTGGAAGATTACGTTTTTTGGGGTGCTCTTTTCTAAAGCCTAATAATTCTTCACGATAGGTCTGAAGGGCTTTTTCGGCTTTGGATTGTGTATATAACTGCGCATTACTAGAATGAATATCAAGCAGATAAAGGAAGCTAGTGATTAAAAGTATATAATGTTTCATGGCTTATTGATAGCATTAAAACATCAAATTTAGAGAATTTAAGGACATGAATTCCATATTACCGATTTTTCAATGTAGATACAGCGATTGAATAAGTACTAATACTTAGTACTATTGAGTGGTTTGTGATTTAGTGAATGTGATATTTCGGGTTTGGGATTTTTGATTTCGGAAATATGAAAACCTACTTTTATTACTTCCCAAAAGTAGGTTAAACGTCCGAAATCCTACATCCCAAATCCGAAACTATCGATATGCTTTAGATTCTTTCGATATTATCTTCTGGCACTAAAGGAAGATTATGAAATTTGAGATAGAGCTGTGCTAATACGACCACATCTTCTTGACAATATCTGGCAATTTTAGGAAGGTCTTTTTCAATATAATAGGTCTGATTTACCAAATCGCCACTCAATTCGACTTTACTACTTGGTATCTCAAAAATCGCTGCTAGTAAATCTAAAGAGGTATAATTTTTTTTATCTCCAAACTTCCACAACTCCAAAGTATCCAAATGCGGTATTTCCCAAGGCTTTTTACCTGCTAGCTGTAAGGCTTTAGGAATATTCACTCCATTGACCAACATTCGTCGGCATAGGTACGGATAATCAAACTCTTTGCCATTATGAGCACAAAGCATAAGACTATTGCCTTTGTATTTGGACTCAATCAGCGAAGTAAATTGTGTTAAAAGCTCTGTCTCTGAGTCGGCAGTGAGCGTTTTTACCTTGAAGCAAAGCTGATTATCATCGTCCCAATGAAAAAAGCCTAAACCAATTGCAATCACCTTACCAAACTCGGCATAAATCCCAGCTCGTTCAAAATACAATTTTCCCTCATCATATTGGTGGGGATTTTGCATATAACTTGCTTTTTTTGACCAAAATTCTTGCATACGGGTAGGTACCTCGTCCCAACTACCGTAAGCAGAAACAGTTTCGATATCAATAAATAAGAGATTTTTTGCGATTTTAGCTAAGTCGAGCATACAGATTTTGGTTATAGTGTAGGAAAATATTGAGGCTGTTAGCGAAGCACTTACAGCCCACATTGATTATTCATGCAAAACTCCTTCTAAACCCAGTTGGGCAATTGGGATGAGGTTTTCTTCACGGATACTTTCAGGAACAAAGATAAACTTTTTATCAAAAATCTGATTTCCAATGTAATAGCTCACCCAATATTCGTTGTTAATATGAAAAACTTCAGGCGAAATTGGCTCTATTTTCACAATTTCTTCTCCTGCAACTTCTTTAAAAAAATAGCGTAATGATGCAGTTTTGATTTTGTTCCCGTCGACATCTACACCATAACCGCTGGATGTCACAAACACTGTATCGATTGGATTTTTCAGACGATTGATCAAATATACATCCCAAAGGACATTCCCAAGTTCATCCTGACGACGTGCAACGGCTACTTTTACGCCATCGACGGTAGGATGGATAATATCTTTTTTCATAAATGCTTTTGTGTGGTTGGCTGTTTTTAAACAGCTATTAAAACCTATTTTTGCTCAATTTCAAATTCAAATATATCTTTCAAATGCCCTAACATACGACTTTCTACCTCAGCCATTTCTATCTCGCGACCAACTTCCAAGGCAATAGAAGTCACAGCTTTATCGTCGATACCACATGGCACAATATGTGAAAAATAGCTCAAGTCGGTGTTTACATTCAATGCAAAACCGTGCATAGTTACCCAGCGACTAGCTTTTACGCCCATGGCACAGATTTTTCGAGGATTTTTTTGTTCGACATAATCAATCCATACGCCTGTAAGCCCATCTATTCGCCCTGCTTCGATACCATAATCTGCACAAGTACGAATCACGGCTTCTTCCATAAAACGCATGTATCGATGAATATCAGTAAAGAAATTTTCTAAATCAAAAATCGGATAACCCACCAACTGACCGTAACCATGATAAGTAATATCTCCTCCTCGGTTGATTTTAAAATACTGAGCATGATACTTCTCCAAGCCTTCTTCGTCTAATAATAAATGTTCTGGCTTTCCACTTTTTCCGAGCGTGTATACATGCGGATGCTGGCAAAACAAAAGATAGTTAGGCGTCGCCTTGGGAGTTTCCTCAGGGCTAATTTTACGATTTTGTAGTTTAATCTCGACTATTTCAGCATGGAGTTTTTCTTGATAATCCCAAGCTTCTTGGTAATCTATTACTCCTAAACTCTGAAACTTTACCTTTTTATGCTGTTCCATTTTTCACAACACTGTTCTTTCTAGTGCCAAAGAAATTTAAAGTAAAAAATATTTATTTTCTTATCAAACAACAAACCCTAGTAGATAATTCAATGGCCGAACACCTAGACACTGGTCGCGAAGCAGAAGACTTGGCAGCGTCCTATTTAATCGACAAAGGCTACGAAATTGTAGCCCGAAATTACCGCTATGGTCATGCCGAAGTGGATTTAATTATCCGAAAAGGCATTTTTTTAGTCTTTGTTGAGGTAAAATCCCGCAAGAATATCAAATTCGGAATGCCCGAAGCAGCCGTTAGTAAACTCAAAGTTTCGCTAGTAAAACGCGCTGCTGATTTTTATGTCTACAAAACTAATTGGCACAAACAAATACGATTTGATGTAATCTCGATTATTTTTCGCTCGGATGGCTTCGAAATCAAACACTTTGAAGATGCCTTTTATTAGATTATTGCCCAAGGGACAAAGCGTAATTACAAACTTCGCATTGTCCCTTTGGGCTAATTTTAAGCTATTTTTCCAAGATAAAAATCATTCTTGGAGATGTTTCTATATCAAAAGCATTGAGGTGATAATCCCCAAAAATTTGTTTGAGTTTTAGTCCCGCCGCAGAGAAGTAATGTTGAAAATCCGTCAGTGAAATAGCCTGTACTTTTTCATGAAAGTGATACTCACGCCCCTCATCTTTAAAATCTATATCTTTGATAATAAAGCCATCTTGAAGGGTTTTAGTAATCTCAAAACGAATACCGTCAATTTCTTTTACCTGAAAAGGTAGCAATTGTTTTGTCACGTATTCTGTATTGAAAAAATCCATCACAAAAATACCTCCTTTGCGCAGGTTGCGAGCCGCCGCCTGAAATGCCTTGATATTCTCGTCGTGATTTTCGAGATACCCAAAACTTGTAAATAGGTTTAGGATAAAATCGAAATATCTTTCTTCAAAAACTTCACGCATATCGTGCACAAAAAAGTGAAGATGTGCGTTTTCGTAAATTTTAGCAAAAGCAATACTCTGCGGCGATAAGTCAACGCCGGTTACCTCAAACCCTTTTTGGTTGAGGTAAATAGCATGACGACCTTTGCCACAGGCCAAATCCATGATATGGTGTTCTGGCTGAATTTGTAAATACGATGATAGTTGGTCCATAAAAAGCTGTGCCTCCTTGTCATCACGTTCTTTGTAGAGAATGTGATAATAAGGGGAATCAAACCACGAGCTAAACCATTCTTTCGTCATCATTATAAAAGTTTGTTACTGGTGAATAGTTATCTGTTATCGGGAAGATTGATAAAATTCCTATGATAACGTCACTACTATTTTACTTAAGTATTAATGCAAAATAAAATTGCATTAATACGCTCTAGGCTATAAGCCGTAGGCATTAGGCAAGCACAACTTCTTGCTTATGGCATA
>NZ_JBMLSD010000368.1:0-3253 GCF_049240685.1 Flectobacillus sp. | reverse complement strand
TTTTGTCAACTTAATTATGACTGATTTTGAAGTTGGGGTATTACTCACATCGGCAACACTGTCGATAGGCACCAATACATTGGCTTCAGGAAAATAAGTTGCAACATTTTGGCGTGGAATATTGTATGGAACCACAATGAATTTTTCTGCCAGACGATGCACGCCTCCATGATAGTTGTGTAAATCTACTAAGTCATATTGCTGTAAACCAGCCGAAGTAATATCTTCTTGATTCATCAATATCACTCGTCTTTCGTTAAAAATACCTCTGTAACGGTCGTCCAAGCCATAAACGGTGGTATTGAACTGGTCGTGAGTACGAATCGTCATCATTAGGTATTCATCAGTTGCCAACTGGATTGTTTCGAGAGGACAAATTTTGAATAAGGCTTTTTGTTCGGTATTCGTAAAAATGCCTTTTCGTGGTCCATTGGGTAAATAAAACCCACCATCTTGGCGAACTCTTTTATTATAATCTTCAAAACCTGCAATCGTTTTTTCGATTAAATCCCTGATAGAATCATAATGATGTGTCAACGAAAGCCAGTCTAATTGAGTACGCTTTCCAAGGGTACGTTGTGCTATTTCAGCAATAATTTTTGGTTCGCTCCAAACCGTTGGGGCAGGAGGCGTAAGATTTCCTTTCGACATTTGAACTACCCCCATCGAGTTTTCGGTAGTTACAAACTGGGCTCCACCAGCCTGACGGTCTTCGTCAGTACGTCCCAAGGCAGGCAAGATAATAGCGGTTTTACCATGAATTAAATGACTACGATTGAGTTTGGTCGAAACCTGTACAGTAAGGGTGCAGTTACGTAAGGCCTGTGCCGTAAACTCAGTATCAGGTGTAGCAGAAAGGAAATTACCTCCCATGCCTATAAATACCTTGCCACTGGATGCTTGCATGGCTTTTATGGCTGTCACAACGTCATAACCATGTTTTTGAGGTGGTATAAACCCAAAGTTTTCTTCTATTTTTTGTAAAAAAGCTTTTGAAGGTCTTTCAAAAATACCCATTGTGCGATCGCCTTGTACGTTGGAATGCCCTCGTACAGGACAAGTGCCAGCGCCTTGCTTGCCGATACTGCCTTTGAGTAACAACAAATTGACTAACTCCTGAATGGTAACTACTGAGTTTTTGTGTTGAGTTAGTCCCATTGCCCAGCAGGCAATAATACGTTGAGAATTTGCTAATAAATCTGCTACTTCTTCTATTTGTTCAAGACTTATGCCACATTCTTTGACTAAATCTTCGAGTTTGTATTGACTCAAATCTGCCAAGAACTCTTCGAATCCGAGGGTATTATTTTTAATAAAATCATGGTCAAATACATTACCGATGGTAGCTTCTTTTTTGACCAATAACAACAATAAAGCTTTGATGAGCGCAATATCCGAATTGATTTTTATCTGTAAATAGTGGTCGCTCAATTTGGTGCCACTCCCAAGCATATCGCTCAAATGCTGAGGGTGCTTGAAAGCCAGTAAACCAGCCTCAATCAAAGGATTGACAGATACGATTTTAGCCCCATTTTTCTTAGCTTCTTCTAATGCTGTGAGCATTCGAGGATGATTTGTGCCAGGGTTTTGCCCCAAAATCATAATCACTTGCGCATGATTAAAATCTTCGAGGGTTACCGAGCCTTTACCCAAACCTAACTGCTCACCTAATGCCGAGCCACTCGATTCGTGGCACATATTGGAACAATCGGGAAGGTTATTAGTGCCTAACTGACGAGCAAATAACTGATACAAAAACGCCGCCTCGTTGGAAGTTCTGCCAGAAGTATAAAAAATGGCATCGTCGGGCGAGGGTAATGTGTTGAGATGTTCGGCAATTAGGTCGAGCGCCTCGTCCCATTCGATTTTATGGTAATGAGTTTCCCCTTCTCGAACAATCATAGGATGGGTCAAACGCCCTTGTTGCCCGAGCCAATAATCAGATTTTTCGGAAAGTTCTTGAATGCTATATCTTTGAAAAAATACGGGGCCAGTCTTTAGTGTCGTTGCCTCTTCGGCTATGGCTTTGGCGCCATTTTCACAATATTCTGCAACAGATGAACGCTCGCCGTCGGGGTCAGGCCAAGCACAAGAAGGACAATCTACGCCACCTTTTTGATTGAGGGTCAATAATATCTTCGTGCCTCTAGCTACATTCATTGCACCAAAAACATGTTTGATAGCATTACTTACTGCCTTAAAACCAGCCGCTACTTGAGCAGGCTCAGTTTGCTGTAATCCTGTCAAATCCTGTGGAGGTTGTGCAGAAGGTTGTTGATCTATTGTATTCATAGTAATGGCAAATTGTTAAGGATTTTGAAATATCTAAGAAGACGTTATCAGTATATTGGTTATCAGTGTATCTGTTAGTAGTTATTTGAAAATGCTTGTAATTAGAATGATACTTTCAAATAAGGTCAGAGATATATGATTAATGGATAAACTTGAAAATACTAGTTCAAGACTTTGTCTTGGACTTATTTTTTTATCAGTTTTTAAACTGAAATAATAACTGCCCACTGCTATTGTACTCTAAACTCATGCGAATAAACATTAAACTTTCCTTTTCGTAAAAATGCAATCAAAGTAATACCAAACCGTTTTGCCAGTTCTACCGCTAAACTTGATGGCGCGCCTACTGCAACTATAATAGGAAATTGGGCTATCATACTTTTTTGAATCATCTCATAGCTAACCCGACTGCTAAGTACAAGGATTGGGGCAATAGCTTGTTTTTCTAACCCTAATTTAGCACCGATTACCTTATCTAAAGCATTGTGTCGACCTATATCTTCACGGAGTAAAACCAATTCGCCAGTGTTTTCATAAATAGCTGCTGCATGGGCGCCTCCTGTGTAAGAAAAAAGGGTTTGATTTTGAGTGAGTTTATCCTCTATTTCCCATAAAAATGTGGGAGAAATAGGATAATCCCAATCGCGGAGAGTAAGACAGTTTTGTTGTTCGAGTGATTCAATTTGTGCTTTTCCACAAATACCACAGCTCGAAGATGCCATAAAATTACGCTCATAAAGAGTTTGACTCAAATCCAAATCAGGGCTTAATTCTACCCTAACAATATTTTCATGTTCGTCTTGTCGTTGTAATTCAGTGCAATAGCGAATAGATTGCACTTGCGAAAGATGTTGAATAATTCCTTCTGAATACAGAAACCCTAAAGTCAATTCAAAATCATGCCCTGGGGTTCGCATCGTAATAGTGAGGTTTTTCTGTAAACGTTGATGCCTATCCCCAT
>NZ_JBMLSD010000367.1:13018-15799 GCF_049240685.1 Flectobacillus sp. | reverse complement strand
TTGCCTTGCGCCTGTAGCCTAATGCCTTCAATACAAAACTTGCATATTAACTTACCCTTCTTACCATTTTAAAGTAAACTATGAAAAAAATCTTCTCTTCGGTGTTAATTTTCCTGCTCTTAAGCTACAGTGGTTTGGGGCAGTTTTCTATCCAAAATTTAACAGTGGAAAATCTTACCAACCCTATTGGAATCGATGTAGCACAACCCCGATTTAGTTGGCAGATTTACTCAGATAAGCAAAATGTAAAGCAAACAGCCTACGAAATTAGTGTTCGTTCGGGCAAAAAGCTTGTATGGTCTTCAGGCAAAATAGCCTCTGCTAATTCCTTGAGGATTCGGTACGATGGAACAAATTTGATATCCGATACCAAGTATACTTGGCAGGTCAAAGTATGGGATAACCAAAGCAAGGCGCCAGCAATGGCCAAGGCTAGTTTTCAAACCGCCTTAATGCAAAATAATGAATGGAAGGCACAATGGATTAGCTCAGGGTTTGAGGCAGATACGGTTAACGGAATAGTACCACATTTTCGAAAAACATTTGAACTCAAAAAGCCTATTGCCTCTGCTACGATATTTGTTACTTCAAGAGGTTTGTATGAAGCTCGTATCAATGGAAAACGCGTTGGAGATGCATTTTTGACACCTGGTTGGACCAGTTATAATAAACATCTACAATATCAGACCTATGATGTAACAAAACAGGTAGCATCTGGGAAAAATGCTATTGGTATAAGCCTAGGAAGTGGGTGGTATAGAACTAGATTGGCTTGGGAAAATCAAAAAAATATCTACGGCAAGGAAACGGCCATTTTACTACAATTACATCTGAAATTTGCAGATGGGACGGAGGATTGGGTGATTTCTGATAACTCTTGGAAAACGAAGCTTAGTCATATCACCTTTTCAGAAATTTATGATGGCGAACGTCAAGATTTGAGAAAAGAGGTGAAAGGCTGGGATTCTGTAAATTTTGATGACTCCAATTGGCAACCTGCGAAGATGATGTCTTTTGCAACAGACTATTTGACTGCCTCCATCAATGAACCTATCAAAAAACAAGAGACTTTTAAGCCTATTAAGGTGCTGACTTCTCCAAAAGGAGAAACTATATTAGACTTTGGGCAAAATATGGTGGGTTGGGTCTCCTTCAAAATATCGGGGAAGGCAGGACAAACGATTAAGCTATATCATGCCGAAATGTTGGATAAATATGGTGTTCCCTATTTTGAAAACCTTCGTTCTGCCAAAGCCCAAGCGCATTATATTTTGAATGGCGAGCCTAATCAAATGTTAGAACCGCATTTTACTTTTTTCGGATTTAGATACGTAAAAGTAGAAGGTCTAGCAGATAAAATTAATCCAGAAGATTTTACGGCTGTGGCGCTGCATTCTGATATGAAAGCTCTTGGCAATTTTGAGTGTTCAAACCCTTTGGTAAATCAATTACAAAAAAATATTCGTTGGGGGCAAAAGGGCAATTTCTTGGATGTCCCAACCGACTGTCCGCAACGTGACGAGCGTTTGGGCTGGACGGGCGATGCGGAGGTTTTTTCAAGAACAGCAGCTTACAATTTTAATGTAAATCAATTTTTTGCCAAATGGCTCAAAGATGTAAGTGCCGACCAAGAGCCCGATGGTGCTATTCCTTTTGTGATTCCGAATGTGCTGGGCAAGGTGACAGGTGCAGCGGGATGGTCGGATGCTGGCATTATTATCCCTTACAATATGTATGTGGTATACGGCGATAAGCAAATCCTCGAAGACCAATATGCAAGCATGAAAGCCTATTTGAATCATGTAAGGAAGTTAGCAAAAAACGATTTATGGAATACGGGTTTTCAGTTTGCAGACTGGTTATCTTATCGCATCGATGACTCAAAAAGTACCATAGGACAAAAATCTGCTATAACAGATGTCTATTTGGTGGCACAATGTTTTTATGCCTACAATGTAGATTTGATGATAAAATCTGCTAAAATTCTGCAAAAGAATGATGAGGTTGTAGAATATGAAGCCTTGCTTGAAAGGATCAAAAAAGCTTTTCAACAAGAATTCATGACTGCTTCAGGTAGGTTAATTTCAGAAACTCAAACTGCTTATGTATTGGCCTTGCAATTTGATATGTTGCCCGAAGCGCATAGAGATGGCGCCGTGAAAAGATTGGTCGATAATATAAAATCCTATAATTATCATCTTACCACAGGCTTTTTAGGAACCCCATTTTTAAATCCAGTTTTAACTAGGTTTGGTCAAAATGAGATTGCTTACAAACTGCTTTTACAAGATACTTATCCATCGTGGTTATATCCAATAAAATCTCATGGAGCAACTACAATTTGGGAACGCTGGGATTCTATGAAGCCCGATAGTACTTTCCAAGACCCAAGTATGACTTCGTTTAACCATTATGCGTATGGAGCTGTAGGCGATTGGATGTATCGTACAATCGCAGGTATCGATACCAAAGAGGCTGACGGCGCTGGTTATAAGTCGAGTATTATCAAACCCGTAATTGGAGGAGGATTAACTTATGCTAAAGGATATTATTTTACACCTTACGGTAAACTTGCCTCATTTTGGAAAATAGAAGGAGATTTGTTAACCCTTGAAATCGAGATACCGGCTAACACCGAATCGACAGTCTATTTCCCTACTTCGGATACAAGCTCCATAAAAAGCAATGGGGCGATAGTTACAGATTTGAAACATGAGGGAAAATGGATTTCAAAAACCTTTGGCTCGGGAAAATATGTCTTTACTATGAGAATTTGAAAAT
>NZ_JBMLSD010000367.1:0-12918 GCF_049240685.1 Flectobacillus sp. | reverse complement strand
ATTTCAAAAACCTTTGGCTCGGGAAAATATGTCTTTACTATGAGAATTTGAAAATGTGAGGATTTGAAAATGTGAAAATTTGGTAATTTGAAGATTTGGAAATTTGGTAATTTGAAGATTTGAAAATTTGGAAATTGGTTAATTTGGTGATTTGAAAATTTGGTAATTTGAAAATTTGGTAATATTGGAAATGAGAGAATTTGAAAATTTGAGAATTTGGTAATTTGGTGATTTGAGAATTTGGTAATTTGGAAATGAGAGAATTTGAAGATTTGAGAATTTGAGGATACCCCTAAATTTTCAGAAATTTTAAAACTTATTTTTACATTTTCAAATCTTCAAATTACCACATTCTTCAAATCCCCCCAATTTTCAAATATACACATTTTCAAATTTTCAAATTATCCAATTTTCAAATTACCAAATCCCTCTAATCTTTTAAATTATATTAAGTTTTTTGTTTCTTTTTCTTGGCTGCAGGAAATAAAACGTTGTTTAAAATTAAACGATAACCTGCTGAGTTTGGATGCAAATTCAAATCAGTTGGTTCTTCGTTTACAAAGTGTTGATAATCCTCTGGGTCGTGACCACCGTAAAAAGTCCAAAAGCCTTTCAGGAATGTTCCATGAATATATCTAGCTTCGTTTAAGGAGCGATTTTCGCCCAAAACAGTTACTTCTGGTTTTATCAATGACTTTTTGTAAGAAGTAGTTTGTCCCATAAAACCATGAATGGTGGTTTCATGATTCTGCGTCAGCATAGTTGGAATTGGGTCCCATTTTGCAGAAAATTGGAACAAATTAAAATAGTCATTATCTTCTTTGACAGGTCTTTCATTGTTTGGATAGGCCTCAATAGTTGAAAATTCTATTACTTGTGGATGGTACACTAGTCCAAAATTTTGGAAAGCAAAGGTATTGGCATAGTTTAGTTTTTTGTCTGCATTCGGATCATATCCATCACCATCATAAAAAGCATCAACAATATCCAATCCTTCGGCAGCTAAGGCAATATCGTAGGTGTCGGTGGCAGTACACATAGCAAACATATAGCCTCCGCCAGCCACAAAATCTCTAATTTTTTTGACCACTCCTAATTTTAGTTGTGATACTTTATTAAAGCCGTACTTAGCTGCGTTTTTTTTGTCCTCCCTCAGCTGAGCCTGATACCAAGGTTGCCCGCTCTGATTCCAAAATTTACCCATCTGACCAGTAAAGTCCTCATGATGTAAATGTAGCCAGTCGTATTCTGGAAGTTTTCCATTCATTACATCGTCATCAAATATCAAATCGTAAGGAATTTCTGCATAGGTCATAGCCAAGGTTACGGCATCATCCCAAGGTTGTGCAGTTTTTGGCGAATAAACCGCTACTTTAGGCGGTTTTTGAAGTTTTACAACATCCATATTTACTTCAGGGCTGCTCAAGTCGGTGCGTATTTGGGCAGCATCTCCGTCCGATATTACCTCATAACTTATTCCTCGGATGACTAATTCGTTTTCAAATTTTTGAGCTTGCTGAACCATAAAAGCCCCGCCCCGATAATTCAAAAGCCACTCGACTTCGGTTTCGTGATTTTTCAAAACCCAATAAGCCAATCCATAGGCTTTCAAATGATTTTTTTGGGTTTCATCCATCGGAATCAAAATATAGGATGCCCAGGTTCGGGTGCAAAAGAGCAAAAATATGATAAACGGAAATATAAGGCGTTTCATTGGTTTGAGAATTTTGTCTGACAAGACCTAAATTTGTTACAACTTAAAACTACATAAAGTTAGGCAGTACTAAAAAGCGCCTATTTGTTTTTGAACGGATATGTTTCTTCTTAATTCAACGAAAAAAAAGTTGATACGGTATACATTTTTGGCATATTCCTTCCTACAAATATAGTGCTAATCAGTCACGGAAGTATCATGATTGATTGAAGTTGTCTTATTGGAGTCAATTTTTGAAGTATAAAACGATTAATCATAAAATGGTTAGTTGCTCGATGCCTAATTTCATCCATATCGAAAAACCTTAAAATTCAATTATATGAACTTTGCTGAAAATATACGAGAAGCCTTACGTTCGATTAAAGGAAACATGTTGCGAACTGTCTTAACAGCTTTGATAATTGCCATCGGAATTACTTCCTTGGTAGGAATCCTGACAGCCATCGATGGGATTCAAAGCTCAGTAGATAATAGCTTTTCGGGGCTAGGGGCCAACTCTTTTGATATCCGAAATAGAGATGTTTTTAAAATTAGAAAAGAAGGGGAAAAGGAACGTAATTACCCACCCATCAACTATCGCCAAGCTAAGATGTATAAAGCGTTGTTTGGCAAACAGGCAACTATCGGCATGAAAACCAATGTTACTTTCAACGCCGAAATCAAACATGAATCTAAAAAGACCAATCCAAACTCCAGAATTATTGGTATTGACGAAAATTATCTGGATATGAAAGGATATAAAATTGCAAGCGGTCGCGATTTTTCAAGTAGTGATTTGGAGCATGCCGCAAGTGTTTGTATTGTTGGGGTTGATGTTATAAGCCAACTTTTTGAGAAAAATATCAATCCGCTTAATCAGGAAATAACCATTTCGGGAGGGAAATTTAAAATAATTGGATTGCTTGAAAAAAAGGGGAGTTTTATGGGCGGTGGCGACGACCGTGTGGTTTTTGTACCACTCGAAACAGGTCGTAAGCTTTCGCAAGGTCGTAGTTTGACATTTGATATTGTTACTTCTGCACCAAATATCAAGGATGTAGAAAATGTCATGGAGGAGGCAAGAGGAGCGATGCGTATTGTACGCCAAGACGAACTTGGGCAAGATGATTCTTTTAGTATAGAACGTTCGGATTCGCTTGTAAAACAATCAGAGGGAATCACCGGTGTTTTGAGAATAGGAGGTTTTGGTATTGGATTTATTACTTTATTGGGTGCCGCTATTGCCCTAATGAATATAATGATGGTATCGGTCACAGAGCGCACACGCGAAATCGGTATTCGAAAATCATTGGGAGCAACTCCTCGTGTTATTCGCTTACAATTTTTGATTGAGGCAATTGTAATTTGTGTATTGGGCGGTTTGGCAGGATTGATATTGGCTATTCCAATTGGTAACGTCATCGCCAGTGGTATTATGTCTGGTACTTCAAGTTTTATTGTTCCTTGGCTGTGGATGTTTTTAGGTATTGCAGTCTGTGTTTTTGTTGGAATCCTATCAGGATTTTATCCTGCGAGTAAGGCCTCCAAACTCGACCCAATTGAATCTTTGAGATATGAATAAAATGAATCAGTAATAGCAGCACTTTTCAAAACCTAGTGCAATGTAATTTTTTTTAAAAAATAATGATTTGGTAAGTCCTATCAAAATCAGAAGATTATGATAGGTGTTACGTAAAAGTTTTCTTTTTTTTAAATTTTGCGTTTGCACGGTAAATTTTAATCCTCTAAATTTGCATCACAATCACACAGAAAATGATGTGAATTGAGCCCAGATGGCGGAATTGGTAGACGCGTTGGTCTCAAACACCAATGCCTTCATTGGCATGCCGGTTCGACTCCGGCTCTGGGTACTAAACGGAACAAAGCAATTTGTTCCGTTTTTTTTGTCTAAAACCCCTTCAATTCTTTCCTGATAATCCGTTCTAGTTCATGTGCATGCGTGATAATCATAAAGTGCCCTCCGTTTTTTATCAAAATATTGTTAGTTTTCAAATTTTCCATAGGTAGTTGAAGTAATCGGTCATTTGTCCCATGCAGATGAACAAACTTTGTATTTACCTTGGTATTTTTCCATTTTGTAATTTGCCGCACTGCCCAAATCAAAAAAATAGTATTTGTATCTGCTAAAATTTGACTCAATAATATTTTCTCTTGGGTTCTTGTTATTCCAAAAAGCCAAAATGTGATAAAATTAGCTTTGAGCATTATTTTTTGAGGAAGTACCCCAAGAAGTTTGCTCCAATCCCATAGCCGAAAAAGCCAAGGAATTTGTTTGAAATTGGAGGCAGAAGAAACCAAAATTATTTTATGTATGGGTAAAAACTTCGCGATTTCAACGGCAAGCATGCCCCCAAACGATAATCCGATAAGTATCGCATTGGGCTCCATCTGCGCCGATAATCTTTTGGCGTAAGCTGTAATGTCTTCATGAGCATAAGGTTGTATCCATTCAACTAACTGTGGTTGATATTCCTTCAAATCAATTTTTTCGAAAACTCGCCCATCTACACCAAGTCCGCTGAGGAGGTAAATTTTTCTATACTTCATGACCGTTTAATCAATTTAAAATTTTCTAATAAATCCAAAATAACCTATCTCTCGTATCTAAAGCAAAACATACAAACTTTACTTTGTCTTACTAACAATGAAAAAATCGGTTTTTCTTTCATTGACAGCCCTAAGCCTGTCAACAGGACTTTTTATGTCCTCGTGCAAACAATCAGAAATGGAGTCAACTCCCAAACCTGACATCAATCTATATCTTCTTATTGACGGCACCAAACTTGCTAAAGTTAACGCAATGCAATCAGAAATGGCAACTGCCAATGTGAGCATTACAGGTTTGATGTCGGGCGATGCGCTTACGTCTATTGATTTTCGTCCTGCCACTGGCGAATTGTATGGCGTAAGTATGATGAACCGCCTCTATGTCATCAACCAAGAAACAGGCATGGCGAGAGTCATTGGTGCAACAGCATTAAACCCAACTATTAGTGGAACGGCAGTTGGCTTAGACTTTAATCCTACCGTGGATAGAATTCGTTTGGTAACCAATACTGGGCAAAACCTTCGTATTCATCCTGAAACTGGCGCTGTTGCCGCTACTGATGGTGTTATTAATGGAGGAATGAGTCCAACAATTGAATCTGTAGCTTATACTGGCAACACAGCGGGCTCGAGTGCAACAATTTTGTATGATATCGATTCGAAAACCGATAAGTTGTACAAACAAGACCCACCCAACAACGGTACTTTGGTAGAGGTTGGAGCATTGGGAGTTGATATATCTGCTTCGGGCGGATTCGATATTAATCCAGATGGTACAAAAGCTTTAACTGCGGTAAAAGTAAATAACGTTTGGGAATTGCACCAAGTAGATTTGATGACAGGAAAACTTACCAAAATTGGAAATCTTCCTTCGGGTAATATTTCGGGATTGGCAATTCCAACCAATCCTGTAGCTTATGCAGTTGATGAGTCTAATAATTTACTGATTTTCAATCCGAGTAATATTGGGACACCAATCACAAAAGCGATTACTGGTTTGCAAACAGGTGAGTCTGTAGTAGGGATAGATTTCCGTCCAGTAAACGGTCAATTATATGCCTTGGGTAGTAGTAGCAGATTGTATGTACTCAATACTTCGTCGGGCGCGGCGGCGGTCGTAGGAACAGCACCGTTCGCTACTTTATTATCAGGAACTTCCTTTGGATTCGACTTTAATCCAACAGTGGATAGAATCAGATGTGTGAGTAATACGGGTCAAAATTTGAGACTACATCCCGAAACAGGCGCCGTTGCAGCCGTAGACGGAGCCTTGAATCCAGGAACGCCAGCTATCACGGCATCGGCCTATACCAATAATTTTGCTGGAGCTACTACCACAATTTTGTACAATATAGACGTAAATACCGACAAGTTGACCAAACAAGACCCACCCAACAACGGAACGCAAGTAGAAGTAGGAGCTTTGGGAATTAATGTAGAAGCAGCGAGTGGTTTTGATATTGGTAGTAGAAGCGGTATGGCCTACGCAGCCCTTAGAGTGGGTACCACTTCGGCACTCTACAGTATTAATCTAACAACTGGTGCGGCTTCAAAAGTAGCAGACTTGCCAGTAAACGTAAAAGCCTTTGCCATAGGAACAGGTTTTTAAGGGGCATTAGGCAATCAGCCTTGAGCATTCAGCAAAATGTTTCTATTGTTTGCTAAGAAACATATTTAGACTTTTAGCTTACAGCATAAAAAAAGGTGTTAGTGACAACTAACACCTTTTTTTATGCCTCTACATTCCATCTTTCAGCCCATTCCAAACCATCGGGTAGTTCAGTATTCGCAAATTCCACATGGATGACCTTTCTAGGTTGAAGATTGGTAGTTCGTTTGGAGCTGTGGAGTAGGAGGGGGACGCTGCTGTTTCAGCTCAAAATTATGACAGAATAAAAAATCTTTAGAATTAATTGATAAGACATAAACATCGTCAATAGAAAAAAAAATCTCACAATAGTTTGTGCGAGAAAAAGAAAAATATACCTTTGTTGAAATATGTCACTTTAACGATAGTCTTTTGAAAAATTTCCATAAATGTCACAACATAACAAGGATTGAAACACGATAGTCTTCTGTTATTCATTGAAAATGAAAAATCCATTACAATAAGGATTGAAAAAGCCCATCTCGTAACTTCTTGGTCGGACGCACGAAATGGGCAATCAATAATTTTTCACACTAAAAATGCAAAAACATGACAAATTACACAAAAAATGACTTTAAGTCAAATTCTGACTTACTTATCAATCGCCCTACTTCATGTACTGGATGCTCCAAATGTAACTTTCGGTGCCCTGAGCTAGATGAAGATAACTATTGTGGTATCTGTAATATTTACTTGTGAAAAGCCTATTTCATGAGTAAATATTGACCGCTTAATAAGAATTGTCAAAATGTAAATTTTATCATTTTTTTCTCTTCAATTTATAGCTAAATTTGAGGATAGTACTCTATTTAACTTGAAAGTTGAGTATTATTTACAAGTATATATAAGTATGTGCTAACTGAAAAGTGGTGTTTACGTCTATTTTGGCAAGTTTTCTTTTACCTATCTTCTTCAAGTAAATTTCGAAGTCCATTATGCAAGATCAAGCTATTGTCCAGCTAGGAAAGCTACAACTATCAACTCTAGGGAATAAAAAGCCGTATGAGCTTTTTATTCAAAATATGTTTCCCGATAAGCCAAATTATGATATGATTTTAGCTGTTTTTCAGCTGAAATCTGAGAATGATTATTATCAAATAAGTTTTGATAAAGTTGATGTTTTGTCCGTCAATAAGAATAACTACGAAAAATTTGCCTACAGAAAAGGTTCTGCTCGTGGTGGAGATATAACCTTTACAACTAAATTTGGTGATATCGATAAAAAATTTAATACTCTGGTTAATGGTCAATTTAAGGCATTGGTTGAAAAGCTCAAAAAGTCTAGCAATGCTCACGATTTTAAGGTTTTCAGCACAATTTATAGTTTTTTGATTGTTAAGGATAATTATGATGAAGTAAAAAATCAGTTAAGTACAGTTTATGAAAGTCTAAGTAAAGAGCAGAAATTAAGTTCTGGATTGAGCTTGAAATTTGTTATAGATGACGAAGAATTTTATTTAGCTGATTTTGTAATTATTCAACAAATTCTTTCAGCATCAGGAACAGAAGAAAAGTCTGAGAAATATAATGTTGTATCAGAGGGAAAGAATCAAGTTTGTTCAATTTGTTTGGGAACTAAAGAAGTTTTGCATGGTTTTGCTTCGCCGTTCAAATATGCAACTGTTGATAAACCGGGAATGGTGAGTGGCTTTTTTAACCAAAAAAATAACTGGAAGAACTATCCTATTTGTACAGATTGTAGCTTGACGTTTGAGTTGGGACGAACTTATATTGCCAATAATTTATCAAGTTACTTCTATGGGAATTCCTTCTATATGATTCCTAAAACTTTGATAAGCAAAGACCTTAATAAACTTAAAAATGCGACTCAAAGAATAAAGAATATTTATGAAAATCTAACCAAAGATGGTCAAAAGATAAAACAAAGAGAGGATTATATCTGGCAGATGATTGCAGAAGAAGAAACAGATTATTTTAATCTTAATCTTTTATTTTATGAAGAGAATTCTACAACTAAAGCCATCAAAATCAAACTTCTATTAGAAGAAATTGTACCGTCTCGATTTAGAAAATTGTTTGTAGAAGCTCCAGCCATTGTTAATAGTAATCCTCTATATCATAATTCGTACTCTATCAAAAAAGAACTTCAAAGTTTAACATTCAACTTTGGACTTCTTAAAACTTTCTTCAATGATAGCTTTTTGGATATTGTCCAGAAAGTTTTTATGCTCAAGAATATTTCAACAGAAAGTGTTTATGCAAAGTTCATGCTCATTATTAGAGAAAATTATAATAAATCTCAGACCTCAGACGGTTATGTTGAAATGACATATCTTACTGTATTGAAAGCCCATTTGGTATTAGCATATTTTCAACATCTTAAACTTACAGACTATAATCCAAATTTCAATTTAATTATGGAAGCAATAAAAGAAAGTTCAAACACAGAGAATCAAAAAGGCTTTGATCCAAGTAAAATACAAGATTTTATTAAGGACAATAATGGGTTTCTTGACTCAGAAGCGAAAGTAGGTGTTTTTTTACTTGGTTCTTTGGTGAAACATTTGCTTAACGTACAGCATCATGAATTAAATGGCGGAACACCTTTTGAGAAAAAATTAAAGGGGTATAATCTCAATCCATCAGATTTACAAAGTATTTACCATGAAGCTTATGGTAAATTAAGACAATATGAGTCTGTACCCCTCACATTAATCAGCTATGTGAATGAGTATTTTGTATTGAATGTTCACAAAGTTCAAAGGATGTCTAATAACGAAGCATCTTTCTACTTTGTGGCAGGCCTACAATTCAGCGATAAATTCAAATTTCCTAAATCAGAAGAATCTAAATAACAACATCTATCATCATGTCAGAAATCTTAAAAAACCGCACAGAGCTATTATTTCTATACGAAATTGAAAATGCTAATCCCAATGGAGACCCTCTAAATGAAAACCGACCAAGATTCGATACCGAAGATGATACTGTTATTGTTTCGGATGTTCGCCTAAAACGTACTATTCGTGATTATTGGTATGAGTACAAGGGGTATAATGGTAAAGATGGGAAAGATATTTTTGTTCGTGAAACAGAATACCAGGATGGAGACAAAACATATATCTCTGATGGTAAAAGAAGAGCCACTGCATTTCAGGAAAATAAGGATACTGTTTTGAAAACCTGTATTGATATTAGAGTATTTGGTGGTGTTTTACCTTTACCTAAAGACTCTATCACACTTACTGGCCCAACACAATTCCAGATGGGTCGCTCTTTGCATAAAACAGAGATTATAACTGAGCAAGGTACAGGGGCATTTGCTTCTGGAGATAAAAAAGTACAAGCTACTTTCAGAACAGAATACAAAGTACCGTACAGTTTAATAGGCTTCAATGGTATTATCAATGAGAAGGCTGCTAATTATTCAACCATGTCAGAAGCTGATAAAGAGCTTTTATTAGATGGTATTTGGGAAGGTACTAAAAACTTAATTTCTCGTTCCAAATTTGGACAAAACCCTGTATTGCTTTTAGCAATTAATTATAGAGAAGACAAACCTTTTTACATTGGAAGTCTTCGCCAGAGAGTAAAACTTCAATCTGACAAAAATGATAAAGCTATTAGAGGCTTGGAAGATTTTTCTTTAGATTTCTCTGATGTTATCGCTGAAATCAAAGCTAATCTTGAAAATATAGAATCAGTAGAAATAAAAGCAGACGCACGTTTAAAATTTGTTCAACCTTTAACAATAGCTGATGGAAAACTCGACCTTACTACCCTCTAATCAAGTCTTGATTTTTGATGTGGAGAGTGAATATGGTCATTTCCGAAAATTCAATACAACGACTTCGCCTTTGACATATTCAATTCCTACTCGTCCAGCTATTGCAGGACTCATCGGTGCTATTTTGGGTATTGAGCGAGAAGTGTCAGCGGAGAATTTTAGAGAAGGCGTTACTCCTGTTGCTGAACTTTTCACCAAAGAGAAAGCCTCATTTGCGGTACAAATTATTAATCCAACAAAAAAAGTAAATATTGGCTTTAATCTTTTGGATACAGAAAAAACTGCAAGTAGTTTTTTTAATGTAAAACAGCGAACTCAAATAGAGTTTGAGCTTTTGAAAAACCCAAAATTTAGAATTTATGTCTCTTTAAGAGATTCTATATTATTCAGCACATTAGTTGAAAAAGTACAATTAAATCAGTCTCATTTTACACCCTATCTTGGATTGAGTCAGTTTACCGCATCTACTAAATTTATAAGAATAGTAAATGTGTCAAAATCACAAAGTGCTGAATTTCAAGAAGTGTTGACCGCTGTCAATTTGAATAATGCAGATGCAGATAACCCTATTGAGTTTGACTATACCGTGAATAGTGGCTTTAAATATACTTCCGATACCATGCCAATTGAAGTGCAGGCAAACCGAATTGTAACAGAGTATTCGGAGGTTATTATCGAAACTAGCGGGAAACCTATTAAAGTGAAATCTGACAATATATTCTATCTTGAAGATATTGGGAATGTCATATTTTTATAAAATCTAAAATCGCCCTAAACTAATTATTGTTTAGGGCGAAATAATAGCTATGCTCTATTCACACCCTGATAAATTGCTTATTAAGCATTTGGAAGAAGTTGCCAATAACTGCAAAAACTTAATAGAAGGACGAACTTTATTTATCAAGTCCAAAGAAAGAAAGCAGATTTGCCAAGATCTTGCTTTTATCATGGGAGCTTTCCACGATTTAGGAAAAGCTACTTCTTATTTCCAAATCTACCTTGAGAGCAGAGGGGAAAAAATAGTTGGTCCTAAATCTCATGCACTTATCTCCGCATTGTTTGTAAAGGAAATTTCAAAAACCTATTTGGCAAGTACTTCTCTCTCTGATTTTGAACAACAGCTTTTTGCTCATTTTACCTTTACTGCCGTTAAAAGACATCATGGTAACTTAGATGATTTTGAAGCGGAAATGTACATTGAAACCAAACATACCGAACTCCAAGAACAAATAAGGGTTTTTGATGAGTCTGAAATTCAGTATATTATCAAGTATTTTAGCTCTTTTTTAAAATTAGATTATAGTTTTCAAGACTTCAAAAAATATATCGCATCGAAGGCATATTTAAAAGATATGCCAGAGTTTTTTGACAATAGCATTGCATTCGGAGACTTTGAAGAATTACCAATCTCAACTAAAATCGAATATTTTTATTTTCATCAATTACTTTTTGGGGGACTATTACTATCCGATAAACGAGATGTCATTTTAGAAGAAGAACGCAATACTGCAAAACCAATTATTGATGAAAATATAGTAACTACATTTAGAGAAAATAGAGGTTATAATTTGCCAAAAACGGAACTTGATAGGCAGAAAAACAAAGCATATCAATCAGCATTAGATAATCTTGACAATGTTTTTTCAAAAGAAAAACATTTATATTCGATAACCCTACCAACTGGATTAGGCAAAACAATAACATCTTTTGCGGTGGCGTGGAAAATGAGAACAATCCTAAATTTACCCAATCAAAGGCTAATTATTACTATCCCGTTCACCTCAATTATTGACCAAAACTTTCAAGTTTATGAAGAGATTTTAGCCACACGAGATACCAACATTCTCCTCAAACATCATCATTTATCAGAACCTCTTTACAAAATAAATGATGAAGAATTTAATCCAGATAAGAGTCAGTTTTTGATTGAAACTTGGCAATCGGAGGTAGTAGTAACAACCTTTGTTCAGCTATTAAATTCTATTTTTTCTAATGATAAATCATTGTTAATGAAATTGCCAAATCTGGCAAATGCTATTATTATTTTAGATGAAATCCAGACGGTTTCTTATGAACACTGGCAACTTATTAAAAGTGTATTTGAAGTATTGGGGGAAATATATAATTGCTATTTCATTTTGATGTCAGCAACTCAACCGTTGATTTTTCTGCCTGAAAAAGAAATCATTGAAATTGTTTCCAACTATGAAGAGTACTTTCAATTTTTCAATCGTACAAAATTGATTAATCGTGCTAAAACTAAAATTTCATTAGATGACTTTTCTCAAGAAGTATTGGATTATCATGAAGAAAATCCCCAGAAAGATATTTTAGTCATTTTAAATACTAAGAAGCATTCCAAAAAGCTATTTGAAAATATTCGAGAAACTATAGATTTAGAAACCGTAGATATTTATTATTTATCAACTTTAATAACTCCATTTGAAAGAAAGGAAATTATTAAAAGAATCAAACAAGATTCTTCAAAGCCCAAAATTGTTATATCCACTCAATTAATTGAGGCTGGGGTTGATATTTCTGTAGATACTGTTTTCAGAGCTATTGCACCGATCGATTCTATCATTCAAGCAGCGGGGCGCTCAAATAGGTATGATGAAAAAACTCATCAAGGAGAGGTCTATCTATATGATATCAAAGAGATGGACAAAGCTAATGGGATGATTTACGGAGCAGCATTACTACTAAAAACACAGAACGTTTTAAAGAATATTGAAGAAGTGGAAGAAAACGAGTATTTGAATCTGATTAAAAATTACTTTATTGAAATTCGTAAACAATCAGATAGTCGTCTTTCAGAATATTTAGAAAATATAACCAAGCTTGAGTTTGCTAAATTGGGTCAATTCTCACTCATCGAGGAATCTAAGACAGAGTCTGTCTTTTTACAGCTCAACCCAAAAGCGGTAGAGGTTTGGAATCAATTTGATGAAATTTATAGTAATGAAAGTTTAGATTCAAGAAGCAAAAAACAAGCTTTTTCAAAAATAAAATCAACGTTTTATGACTATGTTATTAACGTTCCAATTCCAAGAGATAAAAGAGGTATTGTATTTGATGATGATAGCAAACCACATGGTTTTTATCTTTCTACATTAGAAAATCCGACAGTGTGTTACAGCTATGATTCAGAGGATTTTACTCAAAATACAGGTTATCAAGAAGTCAATCAATTTAGTTATTAACCTCATGCAAACCATCCATCAAACCATCATACGTTTTCCTGAGATACAATTGGCTACT
>NZ_JBMLSD010000366.1:0-8890 GCF_049240685.1 Flectobacillus sp. | reverse complement strand
AAAATGTGTAAAAAAGTCGATACATCTGAATCAGACTTTCTCGTTTTGTCCAGTAATCAGAAAAAAGCTGTTATAAAGGTCTACAGACAGTTTACCACAGCTTTTTAGGTGATTTTTTTTGCTAGACAATCGAATTAAGAACCAACACACCAATCAAGCCCATAACACCTACAATCGTTTCCATTACCGACCATGTTTTGAAGGTATCCTTGATAGTGAGACCAAAATATTCTTTGAACATCCAGAAACCTGTATCGTTCACGTGTGAGCACATCAAACTACCTGCTCCAATTGATAAGACCATTAATTCAGGGTTTACATGGGTGGTAGCCATCAAAGGTTGAATAATACCTGCTGCCGTCAAACCAGCTATCGTGGCTGAACCCAGCGCTATTCGGATAATGGTGGCAATTAACCAGCCCAATACCAATGGAGATAAGGTAGAGTCTTGAAAAGCTTTTGCTATATCTGTCCCGATGCCACTATCAGTTAATACTTGTTTGAATGCGCCACCTGCTGCAATAATCATAATAATCATGGATGCCGAACTAATAGCACCTCCTGTTTTTTCCATCAAATATTCCATTGTTTTTCCACGACGAATACCCAAGAATATCAATGCAAATGTTACTGCTATCAGCATCGAAATACTTGGGTCACCCAAGAACTTTAAATAGTGGTGTAGCGCAGCGTTAGTGTCCATCGTTAACTCACTCGCTGTAGCCATGCCCATCAACACCACAGGAATTAAGGCTGTTAGGATACTTAAACCAAAGCCAGGCATTTCTTCTTCTTTAAATTGCTTGGTTTCGAATAAGCCCTTGGGTGGATTTGAAGAAATATTTTTAATAAATTCTGGAAAAACTAAGCCCGCAACAATTAAGGTTGGAATTGCCACGGTAAGTCCATAAATCAAAGTTTTACCAATGTCTGCTTTAAACAATACCGCAATGGTCGTAGGACCAGGGTGAGGAGGTAAAAAGCCATGTGTGACCGACAAGGCCGAGGCCATGGCGATACCCACATAAATCATCGGTTGACCAGTATTGAGCGCTACCGAAAAAACCATGGGTATCAAAATCACGAAGCCTGCGTTGTAAAACATCGCAATACCCACCACAAAGCCAGTAATTAATACGGCTAGTTTTACTCTCGATGCCCCAAAATACCGAATAAGAACTTGACTGATTCGCTGAGCTGCACCACTTTCTGAAAGCAAACTTCCAAGCATAACGCCAAAGCCAAGTATCAAAATAAGTGAGCCAAGTGTACTTCCAATTCCTTTCTGAATCGAGGTAAGAATATCGGACAAAGGCATCTGTTTGGCAACACCCACCAAAATTGCTGAGAAAATTAGAGAAAGAAAGGCATTGAGTTTTCCGAAGGTTATGAGGATTAGAAGTAATAAAATACTTAATACTAAGATTAAAATTGACATGTTTGAAGGGTTTTATGTATTTACTGGGATAGTAAGCCAAAAATAACATAAGTAGCGTATTTTCTCTAAAAAATAGAACTTTTTTAATAAGGTCTTATACGAAATACGCACAGAGTACAATAAAACTTGTCTCTCGGAAAAAACATAGACTTAGCACATTTTGGAATTGTATAAAAACTAGAGAAAAAAATGGTTGTTTCATGAAATTATCCTAAATTGCTCACGAGAATTGTTGAAATATCAAAATCAATTCTATAAAATACTTTTTATAAAACATTGACTAAGTGCTTCATTTTGAGGCGTTAATGTGGTTTGAGTTAGATTAGCTACTTGAAAAATATGATTATTTCGTGTTGTGAAAGGTCTTTTTGACTAACTTTGAGGGCTAAAAATCTTCCTAACGTAAGGATTGTTATTACTTAATCTATGCTCAAGCAAAGCTTGGGTATGCGATAAATTCAACAACAAAATGCGAACTCTCTTGGATTTTGAAAAACCGATAGCCGAATTAGAAGCCAAATTGGCAGAAATGAAAAAATTGGCGATTGATAATAATGTAGATGTATCGACAGCTGCGGCTCAATTGGAAGCTAGCATTGAAGAACTCAAAAAAGAAACTTTCTCAAACTTGACACGCTGGCAAAGAGTTCAGCTATCTCGTCACCCAGAACGTCCATATACACTCGATTATATCGAGAATATGTGTGATGAATTCATTGAGTTGTTCGGAGATCGTACAGTAGCAGACGACAAGGCAATGGTGGGTGGTTTTGGTAGAATTGGTGACGAAACCTTTATGATTATTGGTCAACAAAAAGGTCGTAATACCAAACAGCGTCAGCTTCGTAACTTTGGTATGCCAAATCCTGAAGGATACCGCAAAGCGTTGCGTTTGATGAAAATGGCTGAAAAATTCAATAAGCCAATCGTTACTTTGATTGATACTCCAGGGGCTTTCCCGGGGCTTGAAGCAGAGGAGCGTGGACAAGGCGAAGCGATTGCTCGCAATATTCGCGATATGTTCATGTTGAAAGTACCTGTCATCTGTATTATCATCGGTGAAGGTGCTTCGGGTGGTGCTTTGGGAATTGCGATTGGTGACAGAGTGTTGATGCTTGAAAATGCTTGGTATTCAGTAATTTCTCCAGAAAACTGTTCAACAATCCTTTGGAGAACTTGGAATTTTAAAGAGCAAGCTGCCGAAGCATTGAAGTTAACTGCCGAAGATATGAAAGGTAATAAGTTGGTAGACGGTATCATTCCAGAACCACTTGGCGGTGCTCACTTAGATTTTGAACAAGCAGCTCAAACTGTAAAAAATGTAATTCTTGAAACCTACAAAGAACTTTCTCAACTGTCTCCAGAGGAAAGAATCGACCAAAGAATTGAGAAATTCTCGTCGATGGGTGTGGTAACAGAATAATCAGTAAGCAAAAATGCAACTAAAATAAGCATATTAATAAGAGGTAAAACGATGATAGTGCAGCGTTTACCTCTTATTTTTTTGTCTACATAACTTCGAATCAACCGTTTATTTATTTTATGAAAAACATCATTTTTGATTTAGGAAATGTCGTAATCGATATCAATCTGAACGAAACTTATAAAGAGTTAGCAAAGCTATCAAAGGATTTTTCTTGGGAAGACGGAGAGAGATTATTGAAGGAAAAGCAAATTTGGGCTAACTATGAAAAAGGGCATTATTCGGATGCTGAATTTAGAGATTTGTTACGTCAAGAACTGAATATTACTGCCTCTGATGAAGAGATAGACAAAGCTTTCAATGCGCTTTTGTTAGATATTGACCCTGAGAGAATTTCTCTGATTAAGCGTTTAAGACAGAAGTATAATACCTATGTTTTGTCTAATACTAGCAATATTCATATTATCGAAGTAAATAAAATTTTGGAGCGTTGTACTGGCGAAAAACGTCTTGAGGATTTATTCGATAAGCTATTTCTATCCTACGAAATGGGCAAAGCCAAACCTCACACCGATATTTATGAAGCTGTTTTGAAAGAAGCAGGTTTGAATCCCGCCGAAACATTATTCCTCGACGATATGTTACCAAATTTGGAAGGAGCCGCTAAAGTTGGTATCCAAGTAAAACAAATTATTCCCAATGAATTTACGATTTTAGATATGTTTGCAAATGAAGAATAAAACTTTGGCGATTCAGTTGGTGCTGTTTGTAGTGACTGTTATAACTACAACATTGGCAGGAGCGGAGGCAATGACAGGACGCTTTTTCTTCTTTTTACCTGAAAAGGATATACTCAAATTTCCACGAGATTTTTGGCAAGGATTTGAGTTTTCGATTCCTTTTTTAGCAATCTTGACCTGTCATGAATTTGGTCATTTTTTTATGGCAAGGTATTATAAAATCCGAACAACACTCCCATATTATATCCCAATGTGGCTAAGTGCATTGGCTATGAGTATCGGAACGCTCGGCGCTGTGATTCGTATTCTTGACAGAACACGTACACGAAAACAGTATTTTGATATTGGTATAGCAGGCCCTTTGGCAGGTTTTGTGGTTGGTTTTGGCGTACTTTGGTATGGTTTTACGCATTTACCTCCATTGGATTATATTTATAAAATCCATCCTGAGTATATTAAATATGGGGCAAATTATGCGTATGAAATGTCCAAAAATGCCAATTTGCTCAATGGGCAATTGACCTTAGGGGATAATTTACTAATGCTTTTTTTCAAAAACTATGTGGCAGATTCAGCGCTATTGCCTCCTAATTTTGAGTTATCACATTATCCATTGCTTTGGGCTGGTTATTTATCACTATTTTTTACAGCTCTAAATTTGTTCCCGATTGGTCAGCTTGACGGTGGACATATATTGTACGGTCTTATTGGCAAAAAGAAATTTAATACCATTGCTCCGATTATCTTTGTAGGATTTTTGTTTTATGCAGGCATCGGAATGTACACGATTGACGAAATTAAGTCAATTGGTTTTGAAGGAAGCGCCTATAGCTCCGACTTAGATTTTTTCCTGTGGTTGGGTATATATATCTTTTTCTTGAAAACTTGTCTTTCCCGAATATCTCCTAATCCACTAACTCCTTGGGTAATTAGTTTGAGTATGGTAGTTGTTCAATTAGTAATGAGTGCCATCCCTGTGGTGAAGGATTTTCAAGGTTTCTCAGGGTTTTTTCCTTTCGCTTTTTTGTTGGGAAGATTTTTAGGTATCTATCATCCCGATGTGGAGGAGGATTCGCCACTCGATACCAAACGTAAAATTTTAGGATGGATTTCTCTAGGAATTTTTATTATATGCTTTACACCACATCCTTTTATGCTGATTGATATTAGCAAGTAAGTATTTGGGAAATGGCACAAAGGCACAAAGTGTTTGTTTGAATCTGATTTAGACAAATATTTTGTGCCTTTTTACTTTCATTATTCCTGACTTATGCAATTTTTTCTGTGAAATTGTTTCTAGTAAAGAATTTACTTATTTTCACTTGAAATATTAATTCACTTAAAATTATGCTAAATAAAATATTTATAATGCTATTTAAGTTGGCAGGATGGAAACTAGAGGGACAAATCCCTAATTCACTAAAAAAAAGTATGGTGGCAGTGGTGCCTCATGCCAGTTGGGTTGATTTTCCTGTTGGATTAGGAGCAAGAGCTGTGATAGGAAAGGAGATTGGATACTTAGGAAAAGAAGAGCTATTCAAACCTCCATTTGGTTGGTTGTTTAAAGCCTTAGGAGGTACTCCCGTCAACAGATCTAAGAATAATAATTTGGTAGATGCAGTAGTCCAAGTCTTTAACAATACTTCTGAGCTACATATCGCCATTGCACCAGAGGGAACCCGTAAAAATGTTGAAAAACTAAAAACGGGATTTTACTATGTGGCCAAAGGGGCTAATATTCCAATTATTTTAGTGGGATTCGATTATCCAAGAAAGACTGTCTTTGTACGAGAACCTTTCTACCCAACTGATAACGCTGAGGCCGATTTCAGAGAAATTGCAACTTATTTTAGTCAAATACAAGGTGTCCAGAAATCGTGGATTAAGAATTATTTGGAAGGAAAATACCTCTAATTGAAAGAATGAGTGATTGAGTAATAATTTTTAGAATGACTCAATCACTCATGTGCATAAGCTCCAACTATTTCAATAGATAATCAACCATCAAACTACCAGCTTTAGCAGACGCGCCTTTTTCGCCTAATATAGCTCTTACTTCGGCATATCCTTCTTGTTGTGCTTGGCGTCCTTCTGGCCTTAGTATCTTGTTTAGTTCTTCCTGAACGGTATTGTTATTTAAGTCATTCTGTATTAATTCAGGTACTATCTTTTTCTGAGCTACTAAATTTACCAAAGAGATATAAGGCACTTTGATAACCATTTTGGCGATGGCAAAAGAAATACCACTGGTTTTGTAACAAACAACCTGTGGAACATTCAATAAGGCCGTTTCTAAAGTTGCAGTTCCTGAAGTTACCAAAGCGGCATCAGCTACTGAGAGCAAATTGTAGGCATCGTCATACACTACTTTAATCGGAAAAATAGACTGCCAGCGTGCGTATAATTCTTTGGGAAGATTAGAAACTCCAGCAATTACAAACTGGTAATCAGGGAAATTATACGCCTGTGCCACCATCATAGGGAGTATTTTGGCTACCTCTTGGTGACGTGAGCCAGGTAAAAGCGCAATAATGGGTTTTTGACCTACACGAGCTTCTTTTCTGAAATTAGGTTTTGGCTGAAAGTCTGCAATAGCATCAAACAGAGGGTTTCCGACATAATCTACCTCGTAATCATATTTCTTAAAAAAGTCTTTTTCGAACGGAAAAATCACAAACATGCGGTCAACAAATTTCTTGATATTGAGCGCACGTGATTGATTCCAAGCCCAAACTTTTGGCGAAATATAATAGAATGTTTTGATACCAATAGACTTGACAAACTTCGCCACACGCATATTGAACCCTGCATAGTCGATAAGAATCACCACATCAGGCTGATAGGCTTGAATATCTTTTTTGCAAAACGATAAAAGTCCAAGAATTGTAGGGAGATTTTTGATGACTTCGGCAAAGCCCATAAAGGCAATGTCTTTGTAGTGTTTTACAAGCGTAGCGCCTGCTTCCTGCATCATATCGCCGCCCCAAGCACGAATTTGGGCGTTGGCATCCTTTTGAAGGATAGCTTTGATGAGATTAGAGCCATGCAAATCGCCTGAGCGTTCGCCAGCTATGATATAGTATTTCATGATGTGGGCTTTAGGCTGAGAGCTTCAGGCTGCTTGAGGAGCCAAGAATACCAGCCCAAAGCTTCACACAGTACAATTATTCGCCGTAATACTTCACTGAGTTTTTAGGCGTTTCGATGAGTTCGATGCAGTGTAGCTGTCCATGTGGAATTTGCTCATTGAGCTTTGGAGCTAAAATTTTCCAAATTTCCATGGCAAAAATTTCACAACTTGCCATTTTACCTTGCATAAAATCTACATCGAGATTTAGATTTTTGTGGTCAACACGCTCGATGATTTCATCTTTGATTATTTGGCTCATCACTTTCATATCAATCACGAAACCTGTGTCAGGGTCTGGAATACCTTTTACAGTAACGATAAGCTCAAAATTATGTCCGTGCCAGTTGACATTTGCACATGGACCAAATACCTCACGATTCTTTTCCTCTGTCCAGTTAGGATTATACAGCCTGTGAGCGGCATTGAAGTGTTCTTTACGAACTACGTAAACCATTTGTTTTCAGTTAATTTATTCGTTTTGCGAAAATCTCAGATGTTCTTTTTGCGGTATATCTGTTATTAGTTTATGAGTAAAAATAACTAATAATAGACAATCATGACATAGCAAACGACCCAAGTACAAAACTACGAGTGATGACCAGCAAAATCGCCGTGATTGGAATTGGGAAAACGTAGCAAAACCAATCTGTGGATTAAGAACACAAAGTTAATGGCTTTTAGTTTCACAAAAAAGAAAGCTGAAAACAATCATTTTATGAAAGTCTTTAATTTGTTCAATTTATTTCATTATTTTTAGATGTGATATTTCTGTTAATCAGCCTATTACTCTAACCTCTCGTATTGCTCTACAAGTGGTATCTTGAAAAGTTTATATTTTTTCAAAGTTAAGTGTATTGGTTTTTCGCAAAGCTTTAGGTACTTTTGCTTACTTTTTCTAGGAATAGTGCGATTTTAAGTCTGTTTTGATTTCTTATAATAAATGGCTTTTGTCATAGAATTAAAAATCCCGATATTCCTACAAAACAACTTTGCTCCTTATCTGCTTATTGTATTTTGACAATATAGATTTAATAAATAGACAGGTTCGTAATAGAACCACGTAGTCGAGTTACTACCTTTCGGAATTATTTATTATCCAAAATGATTGAACATATCTTCCGAGTGGATTTTTCTCGATTATAAAGAGAATCATTAGTTTTTCATAAATAACACATTCCAGAACCACTCAATTTTAGTTTTTATTGTATGATTATTGTTACAGGTGCCGCTGGGTTTATTGGAAGTTGCCTTATTCAACGCTTGAATGAGGACAATTTTAACTATATCATTGCTGTTGACGATTTTTCTGATGAGCAAAAGAATAAAAATCTTGAAGGAAAAAAGATTCAAGAGCGTGTAGACCGCGAACACTTTTTTGAGTGGTTGGATGCAAACTATCAAGAGGTTGAATTCTGTTTCCACATTGGTGCTCGTACTGATACGACAGAGTTCAATGTAGATATTTTCAACAAATTGAATTTGAATTACTCAAAGAAGATTTGGAAAAAATGTCATGACTACCAAATTCCATTGGTGTATGCTTCGTCGGCTGCTACTTATGGTTTGGGCGAGCATGGCTATGATGATAATGAGTCTTTGATTCCTCAATTGAAGCCTTTGAATCCTTATGGTGATTCAAAAAATGACTTCGATATCTGGGCATTACAACAACAAGAAAAACCTTTCTTCTGGGCTGGGTTGAAGTTCTTCAACGTTTACGGACCAAACGAATTCCACAAAGGTCGTATGGCATCTGTGATTTGGCATACATTCAACCAAATCCAGAAAACTGGCGCGATGAAGTTATTCCGCTCCCATAACCCTGATTTTCAGGATGGTGAGCAAATGCGTGATTTTGTGTATGTAAAGGATGTGGTAGAGGTTTGTTTGTTTTTGATGCACCACCGTCGCAACTCAGGTATTTATAACTTAGGTTCTGGAAAGGCAAGAACTTTCTTGGATTTGGTAAAAAATACTTTTTACGCCTTGAATCTAGAGCCAAATATCTCATTTATTGATACTCCAGAAGATATTCGTGATAAATACCAATATTTCACAGAAGCAAATATGTCAAAATTAAAGTCGATTGGTTACGAAAAACCTTTCCATACTTTAGAAGAAGGCGTAACAGATTATGTGAAGAATTATTTAGCAGATCA
>NZ_JBMLSD010000365.1:0-2567 GCF_049240685.1 Flectobacillus sp. | reverse complement strand
TGCTTATTCCGATGAAAGTGAACACCCTATTCCGAAGTAAAGTGAACAGTTGTTTTGATGATCATTTCTTGTTTCAAAATTAAGTAAAAAGAACTATTATTTTTTCATTTTTTTTCTCATGGATTCACCTTTGAGTTCGAAGCGGATTGCTGAGTGAATAATCCTGTCCAAAATAGCGTCTGCAATTGTTTTTTCTTCGATTAAATCATACCAACTTTTAACGGGTAATTGCGAACAAAAAATAGTAGATTTTTTATGATGTCTATCTTCAATCAAATCCATTAAAATGAGTTGTTTTTCGTTGTTGATTGCTTGGAGACCAAAATCGTCAATAATCAACAAATCGCAGTTTTCAATCCTGCTTAATTCCCTCATATAGGAGCCATCGGCTTTTGCCATCATTAACTTGGCAAAGAGTTTTCCTAGATTGTAATAGAGTACTTTGTAGCCCTTGATACAGCATTGATACCCCAATGCGGTAGCCAAAAAACTTTTTCCAGTACCCGTACAACCCGTGACGATTATGTTTTCATTACGCTCTATAAAGGAACAATCCGAGAGTCTGGTGAGCAAATTTCGGTCTAGTTCTCGGTCGGGAGAGTAGCTCATTTCTTCAATCGAAGCCTGATAATGGAATCGGGCATTCTTGAGCAATCGTTGGGTTCTGCTGTTGTTTCGATGATTGTCTTCCGATTCGATAAGCCAGGCGATAAACTCATCATTGGTAAAGGAGTCTTGATTTCTGGTTTCAAACGAAGATTCATAAGCTCGTTTCATTCCGTTTAGACGCATCTTTTGCATCTTTTCGATAGTGGCATTGGTGTTCATATTTAATTCTAATTTAAAGGGTTACTATTTATTTAAGCATAATATTTCGAACCACGGATATTCTCATGGGAGATGGTTACTTTAGAGCATAAATCGGGTTCTTCGAGTTGTTTGTCGAGTCCTTTTTCCAATATGCTTTTGATTGGATTATAACCAATTGCTTCGTAAAGCAAAGCTCTCTTACAGGCGTTGTTTAGCCGTTCTTTACTTGTTTTGGATGCCAAATTCAATACCCCTACGCAACTTTTGTAGTTTTGCTCTGGATATTGTTTTTGCTCCAATATTTTCTCGATACATTCCTTTACCGCTGTGCCAATTTTAGCCGCCCAACTTATAAAATATTCTGGGCTCCAATTATTGTCATAGGTGTGATTAACGGGCATGTGCTCTTTTATGGTAAGGTATGCATACGCTTTTTGGCTGCGAGGGTGCAAGGCGATACGGCTTTGGTTGTGATAGATCTCTACCACGTTTTGAGTAAGTATCATCTTTACTTTCTTGCCAATATAGGCGTGTGGCACACTATAATAGTTTTTGTCATTGGCATAAAAGACGTGGCAGTTTTTCTGAACTGTTGCTGTTTTGTATTCTCTAAGTTCGTAATTCTGGGTTGGCAAAGGTTTTAAAGCTTCTTTTTCAATTCCTTGAAACAAATCTGCCCGACTGTGATTTTTCTTTTGAAAAGGCAGTTTGTTATAGTTCTCCAAAAGCAGTCTGATGGCAGCATTGAGTTCATTGAGGCTGTAAAATTCGGTGTTGCGCAAGGCCGCATAGATACGAGTGTAGGCAATGTTTACGGCACCTTCGACCAAGGATTTATCTTTGGGTTTTAATGGACGAGCAGGCATTATTGAGGTATCATAATGTGAAGCAAATCCAGCAAACTGTTCGTTTATAAAGGGTTCGTACCGACTTGACTTTGTTACTGCCGACTTGAGGTTGTCTGGAATGATGCAGGCTGGAACACCACCAAAGTAATGCAGTGCATTTTGTATGCTGCTTAAAAAGTCGGGGATTCGTTGCGTGAAAGAAGCCTCTAGGTAAGTGTATTGGCTGGCTCCGAGTGTGGCTACAAATACTTCTAAGGGTTTTATCTCACCTGTTTTCCTGTCAATTATGTGCAGTTTCTTTCCTGCATAATCAATAAAGAGTTTTTCGCCTGCTTTATGATTTGTAGGCATATAGCCCTCTGATTTCTTGTTCCACACACTGTAATGCTCACAAAATTGGCTATACATTACCCCTTCGGGATGCTTTACTTTATACTCTTTCCACAAGATGTGCCGTGTAACGCCCACACGTTTCAATTCCTTCTCTACATAAGGAAAAAAAGCGTGCAAATCAACGTGAATAGGCACTCTGTTGCTTGCACTCAAACTACTTGGAACTTCAAAAAGGTCAAACAAATCTTCTTCTGTAAGTTTTAAAAGTTCCTCGGTTTTTAAGCCAGAAACCTCAATTATACTAAGGTATTTTAAAATGGTGGTTCTGGATTTACCAAGGCTTTGAGATATTTTACTGTTGGAAAAACCCTTGTGCTTCATTCTGATGATTTCTTGTATCATAACTGATCCTATTGTTTTATTGGCCATACTATGTGATTTATACCACATAATACAACTAAAAATCATCATCAAAAAACTGTTCACTTTCAATCGGAATCACCTGTACAGTTTCAGTCGGAATAACCTGTACACTTTAAATCGGAATTAGGTGTTCAGTTTGAATCGGAATATCCA
>NZ_JBMLSD010000364.1:0-20840 GCF_049240685.1 Flectobacillus sp. | reverse complement strand
ACTTAGAGCTATTGGCGGCTCTATTACTGCCGAACATGGTGTTGGTTTAGAGAAAAAGATGTGGTTACATTTAAGTCGAAGTCAAGAGGAAATAACATTGATGAAAACCTTGAAAGCTGCTCTAGACCCCAAAGGAATATTGAACAGAGGAAAAATATTTGAATAATGGAGATAATTGATTTAAGCCAAGAAATATTTGATGGAATGTCGGTTTTTCATAGCTTACCAGCCGTAAAAATAGAAATTCACGCTACTCATGAGCAGTGGGATGGATTGCTTGGTGCTGAAACTCAAACGCCGAGTGTTTACAAATTAGCTATGAGTGAGCATACAGGTACACATGTGGATGCACTTAATCACATGGGTAGAGAATTTGCAGGACTGTCGATAGACATGATGCCTTTATCTATGTTTTACACTGAAGGTATTTGTTTGGATTTGAGTCATAAAGGCTTGCAAGAATTCATTACTTCAGAAGATTTACAAAAAGCTTGCGAAAAAACCAGTCTTGATCTCAAAAAAGGAGATACTGTATTGCTATATACCAATCATTATCGAAAGCATTTTGCCACAGAAAATTGGAATAACGGACCAGGCTTGACTGCGGAGGCAACACAATGGCTAGGAGAGAAGCAAATATCTGCCTTTGGCGTAGAAACCCTTTCACCAGGGATACCCAAAATAAGCAATAAAGAGGTGCATTATGTTTGTGGAAAAATGGGCTTTACGCATTATGAAAATATGGTGAATCTTCATCAACTTATCGGGCGAGGACGCTTTAGATTCATTGCTTTGCCACTTAAAATCAGAGGCGGAACGGGGTCGCCAGTGCGAGCAGTGGCGGTATTTGAGTAATTTAATTAAAATGATGTCACCGAAATTACGATTGTGGTTATTCCGATGACATCATTGCTGATTGTTTTACTCAATTTTAAATCTTGTGCTTGGTTTAGTGCTTTCTGTGATAGTGGCTATCACCCTTCCAGATTTTGTAACTATTGATGCTCCAACTTTCACATATATACCTTCAATCATTTTACTCCCAATTCGTTTCAGCGTATTACTCATACCATTGACCGTGTAGTACACATCTTCCCCTGTTAAATTTTGCAATTCAACTTTGAAGGTTTTCTCACTCGAACTACTACTTTTCGATGAGCTCGAACTACTACTTTTGGAACCACTAAAAAGTGCTGCATTTGCTTCATCAATGGCTTTATAGGCCTCTTTCTGACCATCAATTTGGAGTTCATCTCTTTTTTGATAAGCCTTTTGGTGAGTTACTAGCATCTCATAAAGTTGTTCGTCGGAAAGTGAAAGAGCCTTTGATTCCTTGTCTTTTGTGTACAAAACCATGACAGGATCCATTTTTTCACTTTTTACATCACTTGCATCACGACCACCTTTGGGAATATAGTATAGTCCACTTCCAGGAGTTACTAAAATCAAGCCAGGTTCAATAAGTACTAAATGCAAGCTGGAAGCATCCTTGAATGTTTCTTTAGATTCTTTTACATATTCTCCATCTTTGACTGTTTTTTGTTTTGCGTAAAAACCATAAAAAGTAGAGTTTCCAATTGTGGCATCAAATCGAGGTTGCTTGATTGCGGAACTAATTTTGAGCACTAGGTCTGCTGGATAGTCATTACGTCCGATAATCAGTGGAGGGATATTGTCTTCGATGCCATAGCTAGGTGTAAGTTTTACCTTGACGGCCTTAGACTCCTTTTCAAAACTTACTAAAAATTTACCAATTGCCTTGTCAGGTTTTCCTTCTTCTTTCCCACATACAAAAAGCTCACGAGTATAATAAATACCCGCAAGTCCGTAAGCATCTTTGCTGATTCCTTTCGACTCAAGAATTGTTTTGGAAGCATCCTCTTTTTGCTTTTCATAAAGAGCTTTACTAGGTTTGGCGCCAGCGCTACCACCACCAGTTACAGATTCAGCCTTTTCTTTTAATTTTTGTAGAAAACCTTGAGCTTTAATTTGACTGCCCGAAAGTCCCGTAGTGATACTTAGAAAGAATAGAGAAACAAGTGTTTTTTTCATAGCGGATTGTTTTTAAATGATTGTTCCGCTAAGCTAAAGTAAATATGCCTTAAGGGTATTTATCGTTGTATGTAGCCGTATTTATAGAAAGTGTAAAGAGGATTTGATTTTACAAAGAAGTATTTTAAAAATAAAAAACCCTCATACCAAGTTTGATTTGACCTGTGTATGAGAGTTCTTTATATAAAATAATTTACTTTGGTTTATTCTTCGGCAAGTACCTTGTTGAGGGCATAGGCCTGTAGTCCCAAAACCTTGGCCGATTCACCCAGCTCAGAGATTACGATACTCAAATTTTCCTTATAATCGGCCAGACAGTATTTGTAAATTGCTTGTTCGATAGGATTACTGATAAATTTACCTGCTTTTGCCAAGGCACCGTTGATGATAATTGTTTTTGGATTGAGGAGGTGCACGGCAATAGCCAAACCTTTCCCCATTTCCTTACCAATATCATGAAGTAAATCGATGGCTAGTCCATCACCACGATTGGCCACTTCAATGACCATTTCTATATCGATTTGGTCAATATTTTTATTAGCTAATTGGGATACCCGTCCTTCTTTTAGGAGCTCCTTAATACGTTTGATAAGGTAAGAAGCCTTGGTAACGGTATCCAAACAACCCACCTTGCCACAATGGCAAAGCTCTCCATCTGGGCGCACCTGAATATGCCCAAGTTCACCCGCAAAGCCCGACTCCCCTTGTAATACCTGTCCATTGACAAGTACCCCAAAACCAACACCTCCCCAATCCATATTTACAGTAATAGCATGTTGCATATCTTTGGCCAAACCAAAATGGTGTTCGCCTAATGTAATAGCTTGAGTGTCGTTGATAATAAATACAGGGATTTGGAAGGCAGCTTTCATACTGTACACCAAACTCCCTCCATCAGCCACTACGTGCGGGTAGGTATAGTTTAGCCCAGTGCGAGGGTTAATCAAACCCGGCATTGAAATACTCATTCCCACAAAGTGTTCGATTTTATAAGGAGAGAAGGTCAGTATTTTTTGCACAGCTTTGATGATTTGGTCTGCAATAGGAGAGTCTCCTTCTATACAAACGGGAATATCTTCGCTAAGCATTACCTTGTTTTGGAGATTGAGTACGAATGCCTTTGACTGGTAAGTATTGATATCGAGTGCCAGTACAAATCTTTCATGAGGGTTTAAACTATACAATGTAGGTTTACGCCCAAGTTGTACCTCCGCAATACCCACCTCAATCACCCATTTTTCGAGGATGAGTTCTTCGACTAAGGCAGTAACAGACGGTACGCTGGTGTGTAAGTGTTTGGTCAGCTGGGCAATAGTGAAATTACCACCATTATAAAGGTGCTGAAGAAGTTTCTTTTTTAGTTTGTTTTTTTTTAAATCAACAATTGACTCTCGCTCGACGATTTCGATATCCGGAGCAGATTTGTACAAGTCAGACATATATTCTGGGATAAGAATTCAAATATGTGGTTATGAGTAGACTGACAAGTACTCGACCAACATAATAAATGTTAAACAGTTCCAAAAGGTCTATATATTCAATAATTTGTGGATAGGCTCAACATGGTTTGTGAAGCATAATTATTTTTAACCAGGATATAGTCTCTGTGGAGACACTAGAAAATTTGGCTTATCCTATTATTATTCAGAAATGATAATTATCAATTCTGATAAAATATTATACAACGGAGCTAGTATTTTCGAACGTTTCAGTCTACAGTACTACAAAAAAAAGAAAAATTAATATTTTCAGCAACAAGTATATGACTTAATATCAAAAAAACTTGTTGGTTCTGTGTGCTTTTGTGGAAAATACTTAGTTTATTAATATATTTTAAAAAAAATGTTAAGTGTTTATACTCGAATTATCTATAGGTTTCTTTTAATTTTTTAAAATTATATGTAATATTACAACAAAAATTACAAATTTTATTTTGTTTTCATTATTTTTAATTCATGAAAGTTTTGAATGAGTATTATTTTCTACAATTCCCTTTTAAGTATACAAAAAACATTTTTTTGTGATATTTATTAAAATAATTTACTAATATCGCATACTTATTGATATATAAATAGAAATACCTGTATTATTTTGAGTTTATACTTTTTATTTGTTGTATTTATTTTAATAATTATATAATCCCAATTTTCCACGTTATACTATCCCAACCATGTCATGAAAACAGCACAAAAGTGTTCAATCCCACCATAGGGTTGTTGATTTACCTTATTTATTCCGCATTAACATCCAATTCAATTTTTTCACTGAAACAGTTCATTAAAATGAAAGCATGCAAAAGTAAATTTACTCTCTTATTTACTGCATTACTGTTCCTTTCTTGGCAAACTATTTTTGCACAAAGCCCAATTAAAGGTAAAGTAACTGATGGTAATAGTGCTGGCCTAGCAGGCGTAAGTATTCAAATTAAAGGAACCTCAAAAGGAACTACCACCGACGCTGTAGGTTCATACTCGATTAGTGCATCCAAAGGAAATACCTTGGTGTTTAGCTCGATTGGGTTTGTCACTAAAGAAGTAGTAGTAACAGACGCAACTACGTTAAATGTAGTATTAGAAAGCGACGTACAATCTCTTGACGAAGTAGTTGTAACAGCTCTTGGTGTTTCTAAGGAAGCAAGAAAAGTTGGTTATGCTGTAACCAAAGTAGATGGTAGTTTGATGACCAAAGCTCGCGAAACTAACATGGCTTACTCATTGGCGGGTCGTGTAGCTGGTTTGAATATCTCAGGAACAAGCGGTGGTCCTGGTTCTTCTGCGCGTATTTTGTTGCGTGGTATGGCTAGCTTTACAGCTTCGTCACCTTTGTTTGTAATCAACGGCGTACCAATGGACAACACACAGCGTGGTAGTGCTGGTGAGTGGGGTGGTGCCGATAACGGTGATGGTATCTCAAACATCAACCCTGATGATATCGAAGATTTGACAGTATTGAAAGGTGCTTCGGCATCTGCTCTCTATGGTGCTAGAGCTGCAAACGGTGTAATTTTGATTACAACTAAATCTGGTAAAAAAGGTAAAATGTCGGTTGAATACAACTTGAACATGGTAGCTGATAAGGCTATCAACTTTACCGATTACCAGTATGTATATGGTCAAGGTCAAAATGGTTTGCGTCCAACTTCTGTAACTAGTGCTTTGAACAGCGGTATGTACAGCTGGGGTGCTAAATTGGACGGTGCTCCAACGATTCAGTTTGACGGTAAAACTTATGCTTACTCGGCTGTGAAAGACAATATGGATCAATTCTACAGAACTGGTTCTTCTATCACTAACTCGGTTTCTATTTCAAATGCAAGTGATCAAGGTGCATTCCGTTTGTCATTGGCTAACTTAGATAACAGTTCGATTTTGAGAAACTCTGGTCTTGACCGTAAGACGATCAACTTTACAGGTTCTCAGAAAATGGGTAGCAAAATGACTGTGAATGTAATGGTTAACTACATTGACGAATTGGCTAAAAACAAGCCAAATTTGTCGGATGGTCCTTTGAATGCTAACAATATTCAGTATTTGGCTACAAACGTAAATCAAATTGCACTTCAACCAGGATACGATGCTTCTTCTATCTATGGTGCCGAAATCCAGTACAATGATGATATCTATGTAACAAACCCTTGGTTTGTAGTAAATCGCTTCAAAAACAACGTTTCTAGAAAGCGTTTGATTACATCACTTTCCACTAAATATGATTTTACTAAATGGTTGAATGGTACAGTTCGTTTGGGTTATGACTACATGAATGACGGTATCGATAAAATCACTCCAACGGGTACTGCATATTCTAACGGCTTGAGAGGTGGATATGACGAATTATCGAAAGCTACTACAGCCGAATTGAATGCTGATGCGTTTTTGTCTGCTTCAAAAGATATCACTGAAGATTTGAGTATCGATGCCTTAGTTGGTGCGGCATACCGTAACAACAAGTATGATAAAATCGGTATCAGTGGTGGCCCTTTTGTGATTCCGTTCTTCTACAGCCCATTGAACGTAACATCTTTTAGTAGATCATACGGTTATGCTGAAAAAGAAACACACTCGGCATATTACTCATTGGACATTGCTTTCAAAAAAATGTTTACCTTGTCTACTACGGGTCGTTATGATGCATTCTCTACCTTGCCAACAAACAACACAGGAATCTTCACGCCATCAGTTTCATTAAGTGCAGATATCACTGAGTTGGCCAAAATCAAAGATTTGAGCTATGGTAAAGTAAGAGCATCTTACGCGGTTGTTTCTGGTGAGCCAGTAAATCCATATACTACTCAACAGTACTATTCGGTAGGTTCGGCTATTCAAGGTGTAACTACAGGTTCTTTCAGCTCTACGTTGCCTAACTTGTTTTTGAAGCCATACACATTGACTGAAATGGAATTTGGTACTGAATTGAAATTCTTCCAAAACAGATTAGGTATTGATATCGCTTACTTCCACCGTAAGACTAAAAACGAAATCATCAACGGTTCTTTGTCTGATGCAACAGGTTTTACAGGTCAGTACATTGGTACAGGATCTACTCAAAACTCAGGTCTTGAGTTAATGTTGAGCGGTACGCCAATTCAAACTTCAGATTTCACTTGGAAAACCTCTTTCAACATGACTTCTGTAGCAAACAAAATTCTTGATATCTCAGGAACTGGCGCCGAAAACGAACAATTGTCATTGGGTACTTACCGTCCTTTGAATGCAAACACAGCTTTGGTAAAAGGTATGGCGGGTCCACAGATTATGGCTTATGATTATGTTAGAGATGCAAACGGTAAAATCGTTGTAGATGCTTCAGGTATTCCTGTTCAAGCTGCAAATAGAACTCCAATGGGTTCTGTACTTCCTAAACTATATGGTGGTTTCAACAACGAATTTACTTTCAAAGGTTTCAACTTTGCTTTCTTGTTTGACTACCGTTTCGGAAATAAAGTATTGTCTGCGACAAACTACTACACAATCTTCAGAGGTTTGAACCAAATGACATTAGCTGGTCGTGAAAGCGGTGTTGTAGCTGATGGCGTTAGAGCAGATGGTAGCGTAAATACTGTGAATGTACCAGCTCAAACATACTACCAAAACTTGGCTAGAAGAATCTCTGCTTTGAACGTAATGGACGGAAGCTTCATCAAGTTGCGTCAAATCACTGTAGGATATACGCTTAACAAAAAACAATTGGGTATCCTTCCTTTCGAATCAGTAGGTATCTCATTGGTAGCTCGTAACTTGTGGACATTGTTGAAACACACTGACAATATCGACCCAGAAGCTGGCTTCTCTTCTCAACTTAACTATGCTGGTATCGAGGGTAGTAGCTTGCCAACAACAAGAACTTATGGATTTAACTTAAACATTAAATTCTAATCTAACTTTTGTAAGAACATGAAAAAAATATTGGTATATATAGGATTGTCGGCGTTACTTACTCAAGGTTGTACATCCGATTTTGAACAAATCAACACCGACCCAAATGCAACAAGTGCAGCGGTTTTTAATCCAAACTATTTGTTAGCTCAGTCTGAGTCTGACTATGGCAACACGGGTTATTCGCAGTTGTTGTTCCAAAGTATGTGGTCTCAGTCTTTGGCTTCTACTTTCTCTTACTACGGTAATGGCGACAAATATCTAGCATCGGGTAGCTTTATCGATTATCAAGGACGTTTGTGGGGCGAAAATTACCGTTCTGCTTCTTTGGCTTTCGAAATGCAAAACTTGGTAAAAGATAAGCCTGAGTTATCTAACTTATACAATGTGGGTACTATCATGAAGGTTATCAACATTGCTCGTTTGACAGATAACTACGGTGACGTACCATACTCTCAGGCTTTATTGGCTAAATCTGGTGTTTCAGCTCCTAAATATGATACACAACAATCGATTTACTCAGGAATGTTAACTGAGTTGGAGACTGCTCTTAAAGCGCTTGATGCTAACAAAGCAGGTCCAACCGCTGATTTGATTTATAATGGAGATGTGACAAAATGGAAAAAGTTTGGTTACTCTTTGATGTTGCGTTTGGCTATGCGTATGACTAAAGTTGACGAAGCTTCTGCAAAAACTTGGGCTGAAAAAGCGTATGCTGGTGGTGTGTTTACTTCAGTAGCTGACGATGCGAAAGTGTTGACAGATGTTAATACTACTTCTAATGCTACTTCAAACGCATTGAGAGTAGCAGATGACTATAGAGAAGTACGTTGGAGCAAAACTTTCATGGATTACTTGAAATCTACCAACGACCCTCGTATCTCTGCTATTGCTGAGGTTTCTTTACCTGGTTATGCAAATAACTCAAACCAAAACTTGGCTGGTGATAATACTGCTTCTGTACAAATTGGTTTGCCAAATGGTTATGATTTGAATGGTGGCGCAACTGATATCAGCAAACATCCTCAATATCCTGGTGCTTCAGGTACAGGTACTGATATTGCTGGTGTAGGTAAATATTCTCGTCCAAGAACAGCCGTGTATTTGGATCGTAGTGGTGCAAACTTCTTGTTGACTTACTCAGAAGTGGAATTGTTGTTGGCTGAAGCTAAAGTAAGAGGTTGGAATGTAGGTGCAGTTACTGCAGCTCAGCACTATGCAAATGGTGTATCGGCTTCTGTATCTTCTTTGACAGCTTTCAACGCTGCTACTGCTAGCGACGCTGCTATCAAAGCTGCCGTGGCTGCAATGCCTGCTTATGTTGCTGCTAATCCATTGAACACGTCGTCTACGACTGCTTCTTTGAAACAAATCAATGAGCAAATTTGGGTGACAACTTCAATCACTTTCAACTTTATCGAAACATGGATTAACTGGAAACGTTCTGGATACCCAGTATTGACTCCAGTAAACTTTGCCAATAACTTTACTGGTGGGGTAATTCCAAGACGTATTCCGTACAAAGCTAGTGAGTCGTCTACCAACCCTGTTAACTTAAATGCTGCTATTGGCTTGTTATCAGGTGGTAATACCTTTACAGCGCGTACTTGGTGGGATAAATAATTATTACGAAAGGGCAGGGGCTATCCCTGCCCTTTTTGTAAAAGATATGCTTAATTCTTGCTTGACAGGTTAGTATAATATTGTATTTTTTTACAACTTCGACCAAATTTTTGGTCGAAGTTTTTATATTACTCTATTCGATTTTACTCATGACACGTCTCTTCGCTTCTCGAGCGCTGCTCTTCTTGATGATTATTGGTTTTTTTCAAAAGACTGTTCACGCTCAACATACCTTGTTTAAAAAACTAGATGGACAATTTTCAGGAGTTAATTTTAAAAATACAATTAA
Source organism: Flectobacillus sp. (assembly GCF_049240685.1). Classification (NCBI taxonomy): domain Bacteria; kingdom Pseudomonadati; phylum Bacteroidota; class Cytophagia; order Cytophagales; family Flectobacillaceae; genus Flectobacillus; species Flectobacillus sp. The sequence continues at coordinate 11,504 of NZ_JBMLSD010000364.1, read as the reverse complement.
CGAATCTGAAGATTTGAACGTAATGGCTTATGAGTACTTTTTCAATGGGGGGGGAGTTGCTGTAGGTGATGTAAATAACGATGGACTCGATGATATTTTTTTTACGGCCAATATGAAGCCCAATAAATTATATCTTAATCAAGGCAAACTAAAATTTAAAGATATTACTAAAACTGCCTCAGAGGGATTAGAAGGAAAGAAGGGCGCTTGGAAAACTGGCGTAACTATGGCCGATGTAAACGGGGATGGTTTCCTCGATATTTATATCTGCTACTCAGGAAAAGTTTCGGAGGATTTACGCAGAAATCAATTATATATAAATCTTGGTAAACAAAAAGATGGTTCAGTAAAATTTGTCGAAAAAGCTAAAGAATATGGGGTCGATAGTCCTTGTTACAGTACGCAAGCTGCTTTTTTAGATTATGATTTAGATGGAGATTTAGATATGTTCCTACTCAATCATAATGTAAAAAAATATGATAACATGGAGCTGGCACGTCTGCGCACTGAGGTAGATTCTTTAGCAGGAAATAAATTTTACGAAAACCAAAACGGTCATTTTGTAGATGTTTCAGCCAAAGCTGGTATCCATCAGTATCCGCTAACCTTTGGTCTTGGAATTGCCATTGCCGATGTGAACATGGACGGTTTACCTGATATCTACGTAACCAATGACTATAACGAGCCTGATTACTTGTACCTCAATAAAGGTAATGGAACCTTCTTGGAGCAGACTCCTCGCGCATTTAGGCATTTGGCGCAATTCTCTATGGGGGTTGATATCGCCGATTTTAATAATGACGCTCTTCCAGATATCCTATCTCTTGATATGCTTCCAGAGGATAACCACCGACAGAAATCCTTACAGCTACAAGAAAATTATGAGTCCTTTGAGTTGATGCAACAGCAAGGTTTGCATAAACAGTATATGCACAATATGCTGCAACTCAATCTGGGAAATGATAGGAGCGGTTTCCCAACTTTTAGTGAAATTGCACGGTTATCTGGGGTTGCTAGTACCGACTGGAGTTGGTGCCCGCTGGTGGTTGATTTTGATAATGATGGCCTCAAAGATATTTTTATCAGTAACGGATACCTCCGTGACTATACCAATAAAGACTTTTTACGTTATTGGGGCGATTACAAAATCAAAAAGGCTATGGACCGCGAGCCTATGCAATTAATGGATTTGGTTATGGCGATGCCTTCGACCAAACTCGCCAATTATATTTTCAAAAATGAGGGAAATCTTCAATTTAGTAATCAGCAAACTTCTTGGGGATTTACCGAACCCACCGTTTCGAGCGGTGCAGCTTATGCAGATTTGGATAACGACGGTGATTTAGAGTTAATCATCAACAATATTAATGATGAAGCAAGTATTTATGAGAATTTGAGTAATTCCAAATCAAATCATTATATCCAATTAAGTTTTTCTCCTGAAAATACGACAAAAACTGTTTTAGGAACAAAGGTATACATACATACAGGTTCTCAAACGCAGTATCAAGAGGTAAATCCCTACAAAGGTTATCTCTCTTGTGAGTCCTTAAAATTACATTTTGGACTTGGCTCAACCGCCAAAATTGATTCAATCAAGATTTTGTGGCCCGACAGAACTGAACAATGGTTGAGAAATGTGGAGGTGAATCAGCTTTTAAAAATAAAAAAAGCAGGGAAACCTTCTGAAAAAGTGTTTAGTAATCTCTCAGAAGTATTTCAGGCAACAAGGGCTTTAATTCCTTATCGTCATGAGGCTTACCTCGAAAACGATTTCAAAAGACAGCCTTTGATGCTTTCAATGTATTCTTCGGTAGGGCCTGTACTGGCAAAAGCTGATGTAAACAATGACAAACTGGATGACCTTTTTATTAGTGGTAACAAAAATCAAAATGGCAAGATTTTTATGCAAATGCCTGATGGAAAGTTTACTACTTTATCTGATTTGGAGTTTGGTGATGAAAGTTCCTCAGCTATCGCCGCCGCTACCTTCTTGGATGTCAATCAGGATGGTTTCCCTGATTTGTATTTGGCAAAAGGAGGATATTCTGTTTTTGAAAGTCAAACGCCTTCTTTGCAAGACGAACTTTTTGTGAACAATGGAAAAGGAGGATTTGTAAAACAAATACTTCCTGATGTAAGTGCAAGTAGTAAAGCATTTGTAAAACCTTGTGATTTTGATTTAGATGGCGATCTTGATATGTTGGTAGGTGGACGTGTGATTCCGGGTAAGTATCCTGTTGCGCCTACATCCTATCTTTTGGTAAATGATGGAAAAGGAAACTTTACTTTGGCTAATATTCCGTTTGCGCAAATAGGGATGTTGACCGACGCCCTTTGGCATGATATCAATCAAGACGGTCGTCCTGATTTAATTTTGGTGGGAGAAATGATGCCCATTAAAGTTTTTATTAATTCAGCTTTGGGTTTTGTAGATAAAAGTAAAGATTACTTCAAAGAGGAAGACCATGGTTTTTGGTATTCGATTGCTGTAGCCGATTTGAATTCTGATGGTATTAAAGATATCATTGTCGGAAATCAAGGTACCAATGCTGTGATTAAAGCAAATAAACAGGAACCCGCTAAGTTGTATTTTGCTGACTTTGATGAAAATGGTTCTATTGATCCATTCTTCTGTTTTTTTGTACAAGGAAAATCATATCCTTATGTGAGTCGCGACGAGCTGAATGATCAAATATTTCCAATGCGCCGTAAATTTTCTTCCTATAAACAGTACGCTGATGCTACAATTCAGGAGATATTTTCGCCCGAAGATTTATCAAAGGCTTCTCAATTAAAATTGGATGAGGTAAAAACTTCAGTGTTTTTGAGCCAAATCAAGGCAGATAAAACTTGGAGTTTCTTAAAAGGAAATTTGCCTATTCAGGCACAATTTGCTCCTGTTACCCAAATATTGGTAAAAGATTTTGACAAAGATGGTAATCAGGATGTTTTGTTATTGGGCAACAAAACGGATAATCGTCTAAAGCTTGGAAGTATGGACGCCAACTATGGTTGTCTCTTAAAAGGTAATGGTAAAGGAAACTTGGAGTATATGCCTCAAATTGCCTCTGGTTTATCGGTCAGAGGTGATGTAAAATCATCTATCGAATTAGAGATAGCAGGAAAAACATACCTTATTATTGGCGCCTTTAATCAGGCTTTACAATTTTATAAAGAATGAAAAAAATCAAAGTTATCTTATTGATTTTAGGGCTCTTGACAACGAATATTGTTGTAGCTACTAAACCCCGAAAACCAATCGAAAGTCATATTCAGCCGACTATCTTCTCGCTCACCATGGTGATGATTCATGATGTGGTGAATCCACCAGCAGCAGCAAGATTTTATTCATATTCTATGCTTTCGGCGCAATGTATTCTTGCTGCCGAAAGTAAAGAGGTGCTAAATCCGAAGGTTTATATCAAAGGATTTCCTAGCATCAATGCCAACAGACCATCAGAAGCAAACGCCAACCTAGCGGCGCTCTATAGTATTTTGGAGACAGGAAGATTGATGTTACCCTCTGGTTTTCAATTGGAAGCTGATCAACAAACGTTGTTAGAAAAATGGAAAAATGAAGGATATGCCGACAAAGAAATCAAGGCCTCTGTAGCTTATGCAAAGGAAATATCTCCTCAAATTGTAACTTGGGCTAAGATTGATGGCTATCTCAAATTGAGTACACTTCGACGTTATCGCCCTTTAAAGGGGGATGCGTACTGGTATCCAACGCCTCCTGCCTATATGGAGGCAGTGGAGCCAAATTGGAGAACCATCAAACCTATGCTCATTGATAGTGCAGGGCAATTCAAACCTGCTCCTCCGATTGTGTATAGCGCCGAACCAACCAGCGATTTTTATAAGTTCGCAAAAGAGGTATATGAGGTAGGCAAAAATCTGACTGAAGAACAACGTTTGATTGCGGCTTTTTGGGACTGTAATCCATTTGCCGTAAATACCTCTGGACACATGTCAATCGGCTTTAAGAAAATGAGCCCTGGCGGTCACTGGATGAATATTACAAGCATTGCCTGCAACAAAATTAATTTATCATTCGAAAAGGCAATCGTTTTACACTCCTTGGTGGCCACAACATTGATGGATGCTTTTATCAGTTGCTGGGACGAAAAATATAGAAGTAATCGTGTGAGACCAGAGACTGTTATTAATCGTTTTTGGGATATTCACTGGCAACCTTTGTTACAAACGCCTCCATTTCCTGAATATACCAGCGGGCATAGTGTAATTTCAACGGCCTCAGCCGAAATTTTAACCTATTTTTTAGGCGACCATTTTGCTTATACGGATGACTCTGAGATTTATTTTGATTTAAAGCCTCGCGATTTTACGTCATTTCGCCAAGCTGCCAACGAAGCAGCCATTTCAAGGCTTTACGGAGGAATCCATTACATGGATGCCATCAAAAATGGACAAGCGCAAGGGGCTAAACTTGGCAATTTTGTGCTCGAAAAACTCAAAGCAAACGGCGTGAAGCCTTTTATTAACTAGTATTATTTTCCTACAGTCAATTTTCAATAATTAAAACAATGAAGAAAAAAGTAATCTTACTCAGCCTGTTATCAAGTTTGATGTTGGGTAATTCTTATGCCCAACAACACTCAGAACAAGACCATAGCAAATATGTATGGCCGAAGGATGAGTTGGTAAAAAAGAAATTAGACAACTGGCAAGACATCAAATTTGGTTTGTTGATGCACTGGGGTACCTATAGCGAATGGGGTATCGTTGAATCTTGGTCACTTTGTCCTGAGGATGAAGGTTGGTGCGAGCGTCGTGGAGCTTCTTCTGCCAACTATTTTGAGTACAAAAAGGCTTACGAAAACCTTCAAACTACGTTTAACCCTGTCAAATTTGCTCCCGAAAAATGGGCAGATGCCGCTCAAAAAGCAGGGATGAAGTATGTGGTTTTTACTACCAAACACCATGATGGCTTTTGTATGTTTGATTCAAAATATACAAACTATAAGGTAACAGATGCCAAAACGCCTTTTTCGAGCAACCCTCGAAGCAACATTGCTAAGGAGGTTTTTGATGCTTTCCGTAAAAAGGACTTTATGATTGGAGCATACTTTTCAAAACCTGACTGGAATACGCCTTCTTATTGGTGGTCTTATTTTCCACCTAAAGACCGTAATGTTAATTATGACCCAAAAAAATATCCTCAAAAATGGCAGGAGTTCAAAGACTTTACCTATAATCAAATTGAGGAGTTGATGACACAATATGGCAAAATGGATATTCTTTGGTTAGATGGTGGTTGGGTTCGTCCATTCTCTACAATCGACCCTAATATTAGCTGGCAAAAAACCATTCCTTATGACCAAGATATCGATATGGCTAAAATTGCTGCTATGGGGCGTAAGAATCAGCCCGGCTTGTTGGTAGTAGACCGTACTGTAACGGGCGAATTCGAAAACTACGTGACACCCGAGCAGTCTATTCCTGACCATTATATGCCTATCCCTTGGGAAACTTGTACTACAATGGGTACTAGCTGGTCGTATGTTCCAAACGATAAATACAAGTCACTTCGTGAAATTATTCACATGTTGGTTGATATTGTAGCTAAAAATGGTAATTTATTGCTGAATGTAGCCCCAGGACCAGACGGTGAATGGCATAATGAGGCATATCAGCGCATGGAAGAAATGGGCAAATGGGTATCAGTAAACGGAGAGTCTATTTATGGTACCAAACCCGTTGCACCATATCGTGAAGGACAATGGGCTTTTACCGGAAAAGAAAAATCTACTTATTTGACTTATTTGGCTAAAGAGGGCGAATCTGTTCCTTCAACGGTAGTTTTACCTTGGAAAAAGGCTGAAAAGTCTACAATTGTAACTTTGATAGGAGAGGTCAAACCTTTGAAATACAAAGTTACGCCTAACGGAATTGAAGTAACTATCCCAGAAAAAGTGCGTAGCGCTTTTGCTTCACAACCAGCTTGGGTATTTAAAGTGTCAAATAAATAGGGTGCAAAGTAATCATGTTAGGCAATAGGCAAAGCGTGTTAAATGTTTTTAGTAACGATAGACATGTATTTGCCGATTGCTTATGGCCGAAAGCTCAAGAAATAAATTTTATTTTGCATTAAAACTTATTACTAAACAAATATTGAAGCAAACTTAGAGATAAATGGTTGGCATTTGGCAAAAATAGTACTGTGGTTCATCAGAAAGATTTTGTACAGTGCCAACCAACTCAACACTCAAATTGCCACTTCTTTTAGGCAGCCTATAGAGTAAATTTTATTATCAAAATTTGATTTAGATTCTATACCTAATGATTCGCTTGATGGTATTTTTAACAAAGTATTTGAGCGTAACCTGATTTTGATGCATCAAAAAACTTTGCCAAGCATGCTTATGAGCGGCTTTAGGGCTTCGATAATCATGATAAATTTTATCAGAAATCTTGGCAAAATATTGTGAGAAATTTTTTAAGGCTTCCTGTCTTAGTTCTTTTCTTTTTTCTTTTGGCCAATAGTGCTGAATAATGTCAATTACTTTAATAATACTTTTGATGTCGTCATTAGATAAAAATGAGCGACTCGTAATATTGTTTTGATGTAATCTATAAAGCGCAAGGTATTTTGGGGTATAGGCAAAGTCATATTTTGTCGCAATGCGCACCCACATTTCCCAGTCTTCACCATAGTGTACACCAAAGAAACTGCCCAAATCTTCATATACCGAGCGTTTTACAACAATAGCAGGTGGCTGTACTCGCTGACCTTTGGAGATTCTTTCAAACCAATTCTCAAGAATTCCAGCCTCATGATGCAGTGGAGGAAGCGCATACAATTCTTCATTTTTTTCATTCATGTATATGTAGTCCGTAAAAACAGCTCCAACACTAGGATAATCCTTAATTAGGCTGAAAATTTCGGTGTAAAAACCCTCCTTCACCATATCATCTCCATGCAAGATATGAATCCAATGTCCTTTTGCTCGATTGATACAGGTCTCAAAGTTTCTTAGGCTCCCCACATTTTTTTCTTGCCTAAAGTAGCCGACATTCAAATGACTATATTTATCTGCAATAAGCCCTAAGTCGCCATCGGTGCTATGATCGTCGATAATTTCAATTTGAAATAAAGAAAAATCTTCAATTTGATTCAAAACGCTATTTAATGTTTGTTCAACATAGTTATAACAATTAAATGCAGGTATCATCACAGATACCAAGGGCCTGTTTACCTCCTGAATGGGTTCAATTTGAGGAGGACTTTGGGGCGTTCGAATAGAGGAAATAGACATAACAGTATTAACTATTTAGCTAAAATAACTTAGATAGAGATAGTATAGATGATTAAATAGCTTTGGGCATTCGGCTTTGGGCATTCGGCAAAATCATATCTAGCATTACTAAAAAACACTTTAACGCTCATTGCCCTGTGCCTGTAGTCCAAAACACATTACTTAAATTCAATTTTGTCCAATAATCAAGGAAACACAATTACTCAATTGGTATACCTATCAAAGCCTTAGGCCTTAATAAGTTTTTTTTGAAGCTAGCAAGAAATGATTGTATAGGGACTAAACTGCAAAAGGCTAATTTAGTGAGTAAAGTAAAATTTAAGCTTTCGGCTTTTAGGAATCAGCTTTCGGCAGTGGGTTCTTAAAAAGCATAATAAGTTGTTTTTCAGTATATTATAACACTCTTTGCCTTGTGCCTCCTTCCAATTTTTGCTTACTTACTTAAGGGGTATGCGTTCGTATTTTTATTTTTTATAAAAAACCTCCAACCCGAAAAACATCCTTTTATCTCTTCAAACATAAATTTATTATGTTTTGATTTTGGATGTAAAATAGCATATTTGAGGCGTTTTAGATAATAAATCGGTAAACTTTTTCTGAGTCTATAGAGCTCGCCTTTGTGTCGGTATTTTTGATATTGTACCAATACCGAGCTAACATTCCCTCGCATATAGGCATGAATTTGTTTTTTGAGCTCCTCCCAAGACTCTCGATGCTGGTGATAAACGTAAATATGCGGAAAGTATCTACAAGTAAACCCTTCGGCCATGATACGATACCAAAACTCTGAATCGCCACTGCATCCTGAGGCTCCCACATCTAATCTTTCATCAAAGTAGCCAACTTTTTCGAATACGCTTTTTCGAAATGCCATATTGGCTCCTGCGCCCACATCCCAAGCTGGAACACCCACTGGCAAGTGTTTCTCAAAATACTCATGGTCAAAAACGAGAGGCTCGTGGCCTTTATTAAAGCCCCAAAATCTTTCGAAAAAACACTGAGCTTCAGTATTTAATTGATATGGTATAACCAAGCCTGTAACTGACATTGTTTGTGGATCGCTGAAACTTCTTCTGATTTGAGCGACCCATTCGGGTGTAACCATTACATCGTCATCGGTATAAGCAATGATGTCGCCTTTGGCAGTCATAGCGCCTGTATTACGAGCGATATCTAATCCTTTGCGAGGCTCTAAAATATAATTTACAGAAGGAAATTCATTTTTGATTAAACTGGCTGTTCCATCATCGGAGGGCGCATTGTCCACAACAACAATCTCAAAGTTTTGCTCTGTTGAAAGCAACAGTCTTGAAAGACATTCTTTGAGGGCTTTGGTTCTATTTCTTGTACAAATAACTACCGAAATACTTGGTAGTTCGGCAGGTGCGGGAGTATCAAATATTTTTTTGTAATTGTTTGATAATCTTAAATTTAAGAAAGAAGATTTGTCTTTAAAAGCACGTAATATCTGTCTTTTTTCTGGGGGAGTGAGGGGTTTGAAATAATACGCAAATGCCTTTTTTAAGGCATTCAAAATAAAGTCTTCCCATTCAGAAATATCTTTTGGATAGACACTATCAAGCCATAGATGTCCCAAGGGGATATTATTAAACCAGAAAAGATAATAGGCTGCTTCTCCAGTGGGGAGAGGAGGAATACCTTCTTCCAACCTACAATGATGGATTTTTCGTGGAGAATAAGCGGTCTGACTCATAATAGGGTTTTTAAAATTTTAAATCGGACTGTAATAGTTCAAATAATGAATTTTCTTAATTGGGACTCTAGGTAGGAAAACGTTATTGGTTAATAGTATATGGGTTATTTGAAGATGTTCATAATCAAAAGGTTACATTCAACTTTTACCTTTGATATACTATTAATTAAATCTTTCCTTTTACTTACTTATTGTATTTTAGGTTAGGTCTATACTTTATGTTACAATGCACAACAGCCTACTCATGACGTAGCTTTAGAATAGAGGCAATGTACGCTTGAGGTATATCCAAATCACTTGGTTTTTCGCTAGTCAAATCAATAGACAAACAGGTATCAAAACCTAAAACTTTTTTGTCGGAGGCATCCAAAAAATACACCGAGAAATAATAGGAGCCAGCGCCTAAATAACTACTCGGAATCTCGCCAGCAACTTTGTGGAGATTTTGTTGTCCTAAATTTTTTAATGGCGCATCTATATTGATAAGACATTCTCCAGAAAAACTAAAGACAAACAGCCTCACCTTAATATCTAGGGCTGGTACTATATTCCAGAATTCTAGCTCAAAATGTAGTATTGAGTCTCGGTAGATAATCTGGTCGATTCTTTCAGAAGGCGTAATTGCTACTCGCTTGACTCTCAGGTAGGCATTGCCCGGAGCCGTACTAGCTGAGGAATAATCTTGATTTAAAAACTCAATTTTTTCCTGATACAGGTATTTGCCGATGGTTGGTGTGGGTGCACCATATTCGATGAGCCTTCCTTTGTCTAAATACGCGATATGGTTGCACAATTGCCGCAAGGCCTGCATGTCATGACTGATAATCAAGGTCGTTTTACCTTCTGTAGAGGCTAATTCTCGCATTTTCGAGAGACATTTTTTTTGAAATTCTGCATCTCCCACTGCCAAAACTTCATCCAAAATCAGAATATCGGCATCTAAATGTGCTGCTACTGAAAACGCTAATCTTACGTACATTCCGCTCGAATAACGCTTTACGGGTGTATTGATAAAGTCTTCGATGCCAGAAAAGGCAATGATTTCTTCAAGTTTTTGGCTTACTTCATATTTTTTCATGCCCAAGATTTGAGCATTAAGAAATATGTTTTCGAGTCCTGTGAGTTCTCCATGAAAGCCTGTGCCAACTTCTAAAATACTAGATATTTTTCCTCTACCGCGAATTTGGCCTTTGGTTGGTAACAAAACCCTTGAGAGAATTTTCATCAAGGTAGATTTGCCCGAGCCGTTGCGGCCAATTATGCCAATTACCTCGCCCTCATTTACCGAAAATGATACATCCTGTAGTGCCCAAAAGGTATTATTTGCTGAAGCAGGACTGGCTTTGCCTATTAGTTGTTGCCAATATTGGATTAAATCCTGACGTAAGGTCTCACTTCCTAGCTTACCAATTTCAAAAGATTTTGAAACTTGGTTAAATTCTATTACTGGTTTGGCCATTATAATACCTCTATAAATTTACTTTCAAATTTTCTGAAAACGAGAAGGGCAATCACGCTAAATACACTGATGGATAGCAAGGATATATAAAGCTCTTGTGTCCAAAAGGCATTTGAGGCATAACACGCTCGAAAACTTTCGAAGATAGCTGTAAGTGGATTGAACCAAAAAGCCCACGAAAGTTCTTCTGAAACCAACGAAACAGGGTAAAATACTGGGGTCACAAACATATATAGTCGCATAGCCAACTGTATAATATTTTCTAAATCTTTATATTTTGTGGTTAGAATAAAAGAAAACGAGCCCAAAGCCAGCGCATATAATGCCATAAATACCAAAAGAAAGGGAATTGCCAAAAGATTGTAATTAAAGGATATCTCCCAATTGGTAAATAGTTGATAAAACAAAACTGTCAAAAGGAAAAATATAAAATTGATACCTAACTTGTAGGCCTGTACCAACACGCTACTGATGGGTAGAATAATTCTTGGAAAGTAAACTTTTGATAAAATATGGGCATTTGTTCGAAAGGTATACAAGGCGCCAAACATACTATCTGCAAAAAAACTCCATAACATATTTCCAGTCAAATAAAACAGCAAAGGAGGCATCCCGTCGGTAGAAACCTTGATGATATTGGAAAAAACAAGCGTATAGACGATTGTTGTTATGAGTGGTTGGAAAATCAACCAAAAATTACCCAAAACGGTTTGTTTATGACTACTCTGCAAATCTCTTTTGGTGAGACTCCAAATCAAATCTGCATGATTGAAGATTTTTTTTAAACTAAAATCGAACCACCCGACAGAGGGTTTAATTTCCCATTCCCAATCACTAGTTTGATTCGTGTCCAATTTCATAAGGAGAAAATTAGCGTTGATAAAATTTAATTGAGCGTAAGTAAGTAACAAGACGTTATTAGTTAACAGTATATCAGTTATTATAATATATTAATAATCAAAAAGTTAACCTTGATTTTCATCTTTGAGATACTATTGATTTAATCTTTCCTTTTACTTAGGTAGGCAAAATAGAATTTGATTTTTGT
>NZ_JBMLSD010000363.1:0-1474 GCF_049240685.1 Flectobacillus sp. | reverse complement strand
AGAAACCCAACAATCTTGAAGTCTGTCGCACCTACGGCGCTCCTTTTACAGGTCAGAGAGATAATCTCGACTACCAAACTGTCGCTCCTACAGAGCTGATGAAAAAGATTGGCTTCTGGAAAAATCCTAATACACGGGCATATCTATATTGTATAATTGCTAAGAATGCTATTTAAACTTACTCATCATGGGTGAATAAATTCACCCACTAATTGGAATCACTATCAAAGAAATAGACATTTCGACCTTAGAATTCATTCACCCAGAGATATAAAGCTTAAAGGGTTTCAAGGTAAATTTTGCACTAATACAAAAGCTTAAATTCATTTTTAGTTGGTATATTTTCACAACGTACTACCTTTTTTATTTTCTTCCACCTTTTCAGACATCAACTCTGATGACGACCAGAATGTTCCTTTTTCGGAAACCGTAACCATTGCTGAAGCTTTGCGAAAAAATGATGTGTATATGGAACAACTCATTTTTCCAGATGAAGTGCATAGTTTTCTTTTGTATCAAAATTGGTTAAGTGCCTACAAAGCCACAGCCAACTTTTTCGATAAGTTTTTGAAAAAGAAATAGGCTTTCAAAACTATTTTTGAGTATAGTCTAAAAAGCTTCTCCTTTTCAGTGGAGAGGCTTTTTAGATGAAAAAAGGATAGACGTTTCCTGATTTACCTATATTTTGGCACTCAATTTTTCAACTTATCCCAATTGATTTAAACATGAAAAAAGTATGTTTTGCATTGATGCTTGTTGCTGGAGTCATTTTTAATATGACTGCACAAGTAGCAAACCCTTTGAAAGGCAAGAAAATTTTGGTTTTCTCAAAAACAGCAGGCTTCCGCCACAGTTCGATTCCTTATGGTATTTCTGCGATGTTTGAGCTTGGCAAAAAGTATGGTTTCTCGGTAGATACCACTCAAAATGCTAGTCTTTTTACTGAAGACTACCTCAAAAAATACAAAGTTGTGGTATTTAATAATACCACTGGTGATGTATTGGACGCACAGCAACAAACAGCATTCGAACACTATATTCAAGCAGGTGGCGGTTTTGTAGGTATTCACGCGGCTTCTGATACGGAATACGATTGGGCTTGGTACGGCAAAATGGTTGGCGGATACTTTGACGGTCACCCAGGCAAACACGTTTCTAACGTTCAAATGGGTAAATTTACGGTTACTGATGCCAAACATCCTTCAACCGAAAAACTTCCTGCAAGCTTCGAACGTAAAGATGAGTTTTATAACTTCAAACAGTTCAACAAAGAGGTAAAAGTGTTATTGACAGTTGATGAAAAGTCCTATCAGGAAGGAACCATGGGCGATTTTCACCCAATGGCTTGGTATCATTTATACGATGGGGGTCGTGCCTTCTATACCAACTGGGGACATACTCACGAAACTTTCTCTGACGAGATTCCGATGAACCATATTTGGGGAGGATTACTTTGGGCTGGTAGTGGTAAACC
>NZ_JBMLSD010000362.1:0-5041 GCF_049240685.1 Flectobacillus sp. | reverse complement strand
AAAAATGAGTCCAAGACTAAGTCTTGAACTAGTAACTTCAATTTTGTCCAGTAATTAGGCAACTGATATACTGTTAACTAATAACGTCTTGTTACTTAGAAGGAAAGATTAAATAAAGTTAGTGCGCAAAATAGAATTTAATTTTTTAGCTATCGGCTTTCAGCTCTGGGCAATCGGTAAAAAACATTTACATCGTTACTAAAAAACAGTTTAACACTCTTTGACTTGTGCCTGTTGCCTAGTCCCTAAACACATAGATTAAATATAATGATGAATATCATCAAATAATCAATATACTGTAAACCAATTACATTTTCCTACTTATAAACAAAATATCCCAAAACTTTAACAAATAAATTTATGCAAATTGGATTGATTGGATTAGGCAAAATGGGTTTCAATTTAGCCTTGAATTTACACAGAAATGGATTTGAGGTTGTGGCTCATGATGTAAATCCCGATTTTGTAGCACAAATTGCTCAACAAGGAATTTCAACGGCATTAAATTTAGCCGATTTGACCCAAAAATTAGAAGGTAGAAGAGTTATCTGGCTAATGGTTCCTGCTGGAGAAATTGTGGATACCGTGATTGAGCAATTAATACCTTTATTGAACCCTTCAGATATAATAATAGATGGCGGAAATTCTTTTTACAAGGATTCATTACGCCGTTATGCACAGTTGAAAGACAAACGTATCGACTTCCTAGATTGTGGTACTTCAGGAGGAACTAGTGGTGCCTTAAACGGAGCTTGCACAATGATTGGAGGCGATACCGATGTCTTTACATACGTGGAAGAGGTTTTTCAGAAAATTTCTATTCAAAATGGTTATTTGCATACAGGAAAAGCTGGTAGTGGGCATTTTACCAAAATGGTTCATAATGGTATCGAATACGGTATGATGCAGGCCATTGCAGAAGGTTTTGAAGTATTTGAACGTTCGCAGTTTGATATCGATTTTCAAAAGACAGCCGAATTGTTCAATCATGGCTCAGTGGTTAGAGGTTGGTTAATGGAATTGACGGCTAATGCTTTCGCAAAAGATCCGCAATTAGATGCCATCAAAGGTGTTATGCACTCTTCTGGAGAAGGAAAGTGGACTTTGGAAACAGCCTTAGACATGGGTGTGCCAACACCAGTAATCGCCCTATCCGTAATGATGCGCTATCGTTCTCAAATGGAAGATACCTTTTCAGGAAAAGTTGTGGCGGCTCTGCGTAATGAGTTTGGTGGGCATGCCGTCGAGAAAAAATAGTCCTTAGCATTCATTTTTAATTGTAATGCTTATGGCAAAATACTACGCAGGTATAGACTTAGGTACTACCGCCACCAAAGCTGTTGTCTTCGATTGCGAGGGCGAGGTAATATATCAGACCAGTCAGGAATATCCAATGTACCATCCTGTTGTCGATTGGAGTACTCAACGCCCAGAGGATTTGTTAGATGCGGTATACCAATGTTTGAGTGAAATTACCTCAAATTATGACTTGTCATTTGTCAGTTTTAGTGCTGCCATGCAAAGCCTTATCTTGGTCGATAATCATCACCAACCACTTACAGACTGTATGATTTGGGCAGACAATCGGGCGGTGGCCGAATCTGAAGAATTGAAAAACTCTGAATTGGGTCAAGAATTTTATCGAATATCTGGTATTCCTATACACAGTTTTTCACCAATGACCAAGCTTGTTTGGTTAAAACAACAAAAACCTGATTTGTTGGCAACGGCGCATAAACTAATTAGTGCAAAAGAATATATTTGGTATCATCTGACCAATGAGTACACGATAGATACGACCCTTGCATCAGGAACAGGCTTAATGGATATTCACACATTGGAGTGGTCGGATAAAATTTTGAATTTTCTTAGTATCCAAAAAACACAATTGTCTATAATAGTAAAATCTACCCATCGTGCTTATTGTAAGCTGTATAATCTTGAATTAGTAAGTGGAGGAGGAGATGGCGTTTTGGCTAATTTGGGTTCAGGAGCTATTAGTACCGACAAAATGGCGCTTACAATAGGTACGAGTGGGGCAGTAAGGGTGGTTGCAGAAAAACCTTATATCGATGCCAAAATGAGAACTCAATGTTATCATCTGTTTGAAAATGAGTATCTTAAGCTTGGTGCGGTAAATAATGGTGCTGTTGTTTTACAATGGTTGAAAAATCAAGTGTTGGAAACCAACGAATCTTACGAATCTCTTTTTGAAAAAGCAGAGAAAGTTCAAGCAGGGGCGAATGGATTACTTTTTGTACCCTATATCCTTGGAGAAAGAGCGCCTATTTGGGATGCCAAAGCCAAAGGTATCATAATAGGGCTGGACATGCAGCATCAGCAAGGGCATCTTATTCGAGCTGCCATGGAGGGCATTTTATATGGACTAAGACAGATTGCTGAGGTATTGGTTCCCAACCAAAAAGTTCGGAAAAAAATGAATCTGATGGTGAGCGGTGGGTTTGCCAAGAGTGATTTTTGGTTGCAGATGACTGCTGATGTTTTTCAGATGAATGTAGAGGTAAGCAACACCATAGAAAGCTCGGCTTGGGGAGCGGTATTGATTGGTTTTGAGTCATTTGGTATGAAAATCACCCCCCAAAACAAGATTGGAAAATCCTTTTATCCGAATCAAGAAAATGAAATTATTTACAATGATGGATTCGAAAAGTTTAAACAAATCTATCAAAGGCTGTATTCGTAGGTTGAGTGCCGATTTTTAACGACCACGGACAAGCATTTTTCCCAAAGCCCACCGCCGAAAGCCGATATCTGAAAGCTTAAAGCACAAGCTTAAACTTTATTTTGCTTACTAACTTATTAGTAACCAAAAACAAGCTTTTGTTCAAAGTTAAAACCTGAAGGCTAAAGGTTTTTTGAGTTACAAAAATTTGCTTCTAGCGTAAGCACTAAAATAGCTTATTCCTACAATTTAGACATTCATTATCTATCTATCCTTTAATAAATAAAAAGGCTTAATTTTTCAATTAAGCCTTTATTTTTTATCGAAACGCCAAGGTATCTTTATGTTTTCTGAATACTTTTTTCAAAAAGTGATCAATATAATTTATGGTGGGGTCAAACCACGGGCTAAACAAGCAAAACGAGTGTGGTGAGTTATTAAAGGTATGTACTTCCGAATAAATATGATTGGTTTCCAAGATTTTGCGATAATCATCTCTTCCTGCGTGCATTCTATCAACTGAACTATTGATGAATAAGGTTGGAGGCGTATTTTTTCCTGTGTAACTAAGCGCCGAGCCTTGTTGCCATAAGCTAGGATTTTCGTCTTTACCAAAACCAAACCAATAAGTTGCCGCCGAAGTTCTTTTAGAATCGTCGCCCTCACCCGATTCGGGATGAATAAAGGCCACGATGCCATCGATATCGATAATAGCTTGAACATCACTGGAGGTGCCTACTATGCCTTCATTTGCTTCGAAAAGTGATACGCCGTTGGTATTGCCAACTAAGGTAGCCAGTTGTCCACCTGCCGAGAAACCCAAACAAGCCACTTTATGGGAATCTACGTGATAGGCTGAGGCATTCGCGCGAATCCAACGAACGGCTGCCTTCAAATCTTGTACAGCGGCTGGGTACAAAGCTTCGGTCGAAAGTCTATATTCTGCCGTAATAGTAACATAGCCCATCGAGGCAAGTTTTTGCGCCATCGGAATATGCTGACTTCTATTGCCAGAGCGCCATCCTCCTCCATGAATTATCAAAATAGCTGGATGTTCGCAAGTATTTTTTTCTTTGGGATAAAATATATCTAGTTTGAGAGGCCTTTCCCCAATAGTTGCATAAGTGATATCCCGCTTTTCTGATACATTGGGATATTGATTTTCGATGACTAAAAGTGCATTCGGATGAGTCTTGAGGGTAGTCTTCAAAGCCGAATAACTATTGTATGAATTATCTGTTATCCCAGTAATACCAATAGTAGATTGAGCGATTCCTGAAAACAAAAACCAAATTGAGAAAGAGATTGTCAGTAAAGTTTTCACTATATATTGAAATATTTAAAGATTATTTGATGTTTTTCTAATAACATTATGACAAATATAGTAAATTTTTTATTTCTCCGACCAGAAAGTTGATGTTTCTTGATTTATTTTACCAGCGAAAATGTCTGATTTTGAGTAGTTTGCAAGCTCCAACTTCGTGAGTTGTTTTGCCCAATTTACACGCTTTGTATTGGTCGCTCCTGGACCTTTACTGTTGTATTCAGCGAAGTAGGTGGTATTTTCTGTTTGTGGGCGACCCCAATTATGCCAACCCTCTGGGAGGATATGCGCCCCCAATTCACAGTCAATAAAAACGGTTTTGGCATAGTCTCGCCATGGTCTACCCAAATATACCTTTGTGACGCCCAAATCTGCTGTTAATTTACAGTTTTTGAATACATATCCATACACTACCCATTCGGGTGTAGAGGCCGCAGAAACATAACCGTCGGCTTTTGAATGAATGTGACATTTGTCGAAAAGCGCTGTAGAAGAACCAAAAATAAAATCGACTGTTCCCTCTATATAACACTCCTCAAAAAGCTGCCGTGAATTCTCGCCTGAGGCAAAAATAGTATCTTGATTTCCTAAAAAACGACAATTCTTAAATACACATCTATCACCCTCAACATGAAGTGCTACAGCCTGCCCGACTTTTCCTGCCGTATTTTCAATGGTCAAATTTTCGAAATACAAATTATTGCCCATGACACGCAGGGTAAAGGAATCAAAGGTTTCCATTTTGCCCTTCCCCGAGTAATCGTTGTAACTAATGATGGTACTATCAAGATTTTCGCCAATAAACCTGATATTGTTTAAGGTACTTGGAATATCCAATTTCTCGATATATTTACCCTTTTTGATTTTGATGGTAATTCCTTTGGGTAAATATACTCTCACGGCATTTATCGCATCTTGGATGTATTTATAATCGCCAGAGCCGTCTTTTGCCACAACCAAATCATGTTGGACTTTTAAGGCTTGCCCTTTTGATTCAGTATTGAAGAAAAGAAATGTTGTTAGAAGTAGGGTTA
>NZ_JBMLSD010000361.1:0-3804 GCF_049240685.1 Flectobacillus sp. | reverse complement strand
CCTAGACTGAATCTTGCATTACTGGATACTAGTAGTTCACGTTGCACAATCCTATCCTAAGTTAGTACGCAAAATAAAGTTTAAGATTGTGCTTTAAGCTTTCAGGTATCGGCTTTCGGCGGTGGGTTTTGGAAAAAAGCATGGCTGTTGGCAATAAAAAACATTTGAACACTCTGTGCCTTGTGCCTGTTGCCTTGTCCCTAAAACAAAAAACTTAAATCTAATTCTACAGGGTAACTTAATACTTAACCACTAATTTCCCAATAGTGGTTCCCGACTCTAATTGCGCGTGCGCCTTTTTGAAGGTTTCGGCACTAAGTCCAGTAAGGGTGTTATTATGAGTCGAAACCAAAACTCCCTCCTCTAATAAATTGGCAACTTTATTCAAAATATGATGTTGTTCAATCATATCTTCGGTTTGGAAAGTTGAGCGCGTGTACATAAATTCCCAAGAAAAAGTAACACTTTTGCTTTTCAATTTATTCAACAAAATTGGCGTACCACTGCCTGTAATCGAATTGATATGTCCTTGGGGTTTGATAAGCTCTACAACAGCATCCCAGTATCCATTGATGTCGACAGCATCATAAATGAAATCAACAAAATGAAAACCTGCAAGACGAACCTCATTGACCAAATCTTTGTGATTTACGACCACATCGGCACCCATTTTTTTACACCATTCTATTGATTCGGGACGAGAGGCTGTAGCAATGACCGTTAGACCTAGTAATTTTTTAGCCAGTTGAATCGCAATAGAACCCACTCCACCAGCTCCACCTATAATCAACAAAGTTTTACCTTTATCTTTTTCAGGGTTTAAACGCATACGATCAAACAAGGTTTCCCAAGCCGTAAGGGCAGTCAAAGGCATAGCAGCCGAAGCTTCAATAGAAAGAGATGCGGGTTTCTTTCCAACAATTCTTTCATCAACTAGCTGAAATTCAGCATTACTTCCTGAGCGAGTAATATCTCCCGCATAATAAACTTCGTCACCTACATTGAATAGAGATACCTCCTCTCCTACCGCTTCTATAATCCCGACGGCATCCCAACCAATAATTTTGGGGTTCTCTAAAACAGTATCTTTTGCGGCATTCTGACGGATTTTAGTATCTACAGGATTGATGGATACAGCCTGAATTTTCACCAATAAGTCTCGTCCAGACGGCTTGGGTATTGATGTTTCAAACTCGATAAAACTGTCTGGTACAGATATAGGCAATGAGGTTTTGAATCCGATAGCTTTCATTTTTGATGATTTTATAAAAATTAGAGAAAATAAGAAGTGTTCTGAAAATCACAACATTGGTAAAATTACAAACAAGCGGTTTATACTTCAATAAAGTTTCCCTCAAGTAGGCGTTTAAAGTCGCCTGCCTGAGGGTTTATTTAGGGAAATTTTCATTCACAATTCACAATTCAGCACTAACATCTATTGTCCGTGCGCTTTGGCACTAACCTCTTTGTTTTCTTCCCAAGAAGCAAGACGTTGTTCGTACACAGATTTTACAATAGGATAACCCACTTTTCCTAAAATTAATCTCAAAGGAGGTTCGGTCGAAGCAATTAAATTGAGTACAGGCTCAACGGTAGCTTCGGGTTTGCCATAACTATCAGGAGTACTGCCATTTCTGAAAGCCGCTTTTAAGTCATCATAAGCTGGGATTTCCTGCGTTTGCGCGGCAGAAGCTCCCGCCCAATCAGTAGAAAAACCATTTGGCTCAATCAAAGTAACATGGATACCAAATGCTTTTACTTCTGTAGCCAGTGTTTCACTCAAACCTTCGACCGCAAATTTCGAAGCATTATATAAACCAAGCGTTGGCAAAGTAAATAAGCCTAACACACTAGAAACCTGAATAATATGTCCCGATTGTTGAGCACGCATATAAGGCAATACCGCCTGAGTAACCCATAGTAACCCAAAGAAATTAACCTCCATTTGTTGACGTGCCTCAGCTTCAGTAGTTTCTTCGACAGCACCAAAAAGACCGTATCCCGCATTATTGATAAGAACGTCGATACGACCAAAATGTTTATGGGCTTTTTCGACCGTTTCCAACACTTGTTCACGATTGGTAACATCTAAAGGCAATGGTAAAATTTGCGAACCGAAAGCCTCGACCAAGTCGTTTAAATCATCCGTTTTGCGTGCAGTAGCCACGATGTTATGACCTTGTTCTAAAAGAGCTTTTGCCCATATTTTCCCGAACCCACGAGAAGCACCAGTAATAAGAATCACTTTTGACATAAGAATAATTGTTTTGTTTGATGTGACAAAATTACTGAATGCCCCAAGCTCGAGGCTTATACAAAATTCCGAAGATATGATACATTTTTACGGAGTTACTCGAATCAGCAGTAGAACACTATGCAACAGGACGCTTACCTTAAGCAGAGGATTTATTTTCGTAAAAATATAAATCACAAATAATATGAAATCCCTTATTAATGTCATAGGACTCATTGTAGTATCTTTTTTTTGTAGTTTCAAAAAAGAAAACCCAATCACTTTTAACACTACCAGTATCAAAGCGCCTTTTGGTACAGTTAGTGTAAAAGCCCCAAATTTTAGTAAATCACCCAAATTTTCAATTCTTGATTTTGGAGCTGAAAAAGGAAATCAAGAAAAAACAACTCTAGCTATTTCAAAAGCCATCACACAAGCAAATAAATTAGGAGGAGGCACAGTTATCGTACCAGCGGGAGAATGGTTAACGGGCAAAATTCATTTGAAAAGCAATGTCAATTTACATCTAGAAAAAGGAGCAACACTCCTATTTTCGGGTAATCCTACGGACTATTTACCGACTGTACCTAGTACATGGGAAGGCATGGAATGTTATAACTATTCGCCCTTAATTTATGCCTATCAGTGTAAAAATGTAGCTATTACGGGAGAAGGAGAAGTAAAAGCACAAATGGATACATGGAAAATTTGGTTTGCTAGACCGAAACCCCACATGGAAAGCATCAAGCGACTGTATTTGCAAGGCATCAGCTATACTCCTGTAATTCAGCGCCAAATGGTGAACGACACAGCACATTTACGTCCACAATTTATTCAATTTAATCGCTGTGAAAATGTTTTACTTGAAGGGATTTCGATTCGAAATAGCCCATTCTGGACCATACACCCATACCTATGTAAAAACGTTATTATTCGTAAAGTCAACGTGTACGCACACGGGCACAACAACGATGGCGTAGACCCCGAAATGAGTCAAAATGTATTGATTGAAGACTGTGTTTTTGATCAAGGTGACGACGCCATTGCTATCAAATCAGGTAGAAATCCAGAAGGCTGGAGATTAAAAACACCTTCAAAAAACATCATTATTCGAAACTGTTTGGTCAAAAACGGACATCAACTAGTAGCCATAGGCAGTGAGTTATCAGGAGGAATTGAGAATGTGTGGATACAAAACTGTGAAGTAGTAGACGGCGCGAAGCTCTTTCATTTATTATTTATCAAGACCAATGAAAGAATGGGCGGATATGTCAATAACATTTATGTAGAAAACATAAAATCAGGAAAAATTGACCAAGGCATATTAGGCATCGAAACCGATGTTTTATATCAATGGCGTAACTTAGTACAGACCTTCGAAAAAAGGCTTACCCCTATCAAAAATGTATTTTTGAATAACGTTCAAGCGTCAGAAGTCAAGTTTATTTCAAGAATATTAGGGCAAAAAGAATTACCTATAGAGAACATCCAACTCAAAAAAGTAAGCGCCGTCAAAATCACAAACCAATCCTCCATACATGAAAATGTAAGCAATTTTAAATCAGAGTAAA